>NZ_JBFBFP010000022.1:0-126200 GCF_040684275.1 Streptomyces sp. NPDC091371 | reverse complement strand
GCGGGCAGAAGCCGGTCGTGACGACAACCTGCCCGCTACACTCCCACCGCTCGACGTTTCCCCAGGTCAAGCCACAAAGTACTGCTGGAGTACTAGGCGACACGACCCGTCCGGACGGGCCCACAACATGAGCGAGGAGCTCGGCGCTGTCTCCGCCGGAGCCCAGAAACCGACGGGTTCGCGGAATCTCGCGCGTCTCTACGGATGAACCCGCGGTGGATAAGTCAATGATGGCTGCTCCTGCAGTGGGTTCGGGCCGGGAATGGGAACGACAGGAATGAAGAGCAGGCAGCAGGAACGGGCTGGACGGATGAAGCTCTCGTCTTCACCACCCACACCGGTAGACCGCTCGCCCCACCAACCTCACCTGCCGCTTCCTCCGCCGCGCAGGACTTCGGGCGATCCGCTTCCACTCTGGTGTCGAGCATCGCGGCCCACCAGCAGGGTGGTGGGCCGCGATTCATGTTTGGGCTAAATGAACGGTCCGTCCAAGACCTCGAACGAACAGTTCCGTGACAATACATACTGCTTGGACCAGCTGGTCGTTGCGTCGTGGATCGACCGGGCTGACCATTCATCCGGACCTGGATCCAGATCCAGTGCGAAGAAGCCGTCGACATAGCCGAGATTCAGGCCGTCGGAGAGAACCTGCAAGGGGTATGCGAAAGTCTCGGCAAGGCGGTACTCGCTGATGCCGCTCATAGAGATTCTTACCAGTTTCCAACCAAATAGGCGGCCTGCTGGACCGCCTTCCCCTGGGATTGTGCGGTCCAGCGCTTGGATCTCCACCTCGATGGTGCGGCCAGCCCGATCGCCGCGCGGGAGGACGATGGAAATATGGGTGATGACACCGTCCTCGAACCTCAGAAACCTTTCAAGGAAATCGTGAACTGTCTCCTCAGAGAGATGTTTGACAGTCATTTTCTCACTCATTTCAGGGGCGCAGATTCCAGCCGGGCGGCACGTCGGACTCCGGAATATGGGGTGCGCCTGCACCATGGCCGGCACCGGGCGTTCCTGGAGGATCGATCACATGGCCATGGGGTCCGCCAGTGCCATGATGCTTGAAGTCGAAATGGCCGACCGCGTTTCCATCCTTGTCAAATATCGTGTTCTGAACAGGAGTGCCGTCCTGCCCTGTCCTTGTGTATACCGAGTCCGGCACTCCGCCGGACCACGGAGGATTTCCCGTCCCGGAAGAATGTCCCCCCTGCGGATTGGTGCCCCCGCCACAGGGGTTATAAGGGGTGGCTCCCGCGTTGTGAACAAGGACCGACGTGGCCCCCGCCAGGACATAGTACGTGTGCAGGTCATCGACCGTGAGGTTGTGGACCCGCTTGTGCTGGGTCCACGCGCGCACGACGCCTACCTGGGTGTAGGAACCGTTGCCGGTCTGCAGCAGCATTCCGGGGACGATTTCCTTGGCGTAGACCCACTTGCCAAGTTCGGGCGCCCAGAACGGGTGATTGTCCGTCGCGACGACCTTGCCCGAATGTCCGCCGGGGTTGGTGACAGTGATCTCGACCAGGTGCTTCTGGCCCTCACCGGTGATGAGCGCGGTGACCATACGCGGGCCGGTTTCTCCGGTCACCGGGTCGGTGGCGGTGACCGTGTCGCCGACGCGCACCTGTTCGATGGCCTTGTGGTTGCCGTCGGCCATCACGACCAGAGTGCCCGGGGTGAAGCTGTTGCCGGTGCCGCAGCTCCCTGCACCGTTGTCGGGAGCCTTGGGGGCGGATCCGCTGTCGGCCGGTTTTGGTGCGGGAGGGCTGTCTGCCGCCTTCGGTACGGGTGCGGTGTCGGCGGCTTTGGCCGTCTTCGCCGCGTCCGCGGCGTTGCCGGCGTTCTTGGCGGCCTGTGCGGCGTCGAGCGCCATGTTGCCGTACTTGGCCGCGTTCGCCCCGTAGCCCAAGCCCGGGATGGCCGAGGCGGCGGAGAGGCCGGCGAGGGCGTAGTTGCCCTCCGCGGCGTACCAGCCCGCGTTGGCCAGGTCGGCGGCCTCACCGACGACCGGGACCATGCCGACGACGTCGAGGGTGGTGTGGCCGATTGTCTTCCAGGACGGCATCTTCGGCCACTTGCCGGTCGGGTCGGTGAGCTTGACCGGGTTGTTGTGGGTGTAGGTGTAGGCGGCGAGGTTGCGCGGCTCGGCGATGCCGCCCGCCATGCCGCCGTCGAGGTAGTCGGGGAGCGCCGGGTCGGTGCTCGCCCAGAGCTGGGTCCGTGGGTTGTAGTAGCGGGCTCCGTAGTAGTAGAGCCCGGTCTCTGCGTCGAGTTCCTTGCCGGTGAACTGGTAGGGCGTGTCCGCCTGTCCGGTCCGTTCCTCCACCCAGGTTTCCCCGTACGGGAAGTACTCCAGGTGCTCGGTGACCTTGCCCTGCTTGTCGGTGACGTAGCCGGAGGAGCCGATGTGGTCGGCGTGGAAGAACTGCTGGGCGTCCTCGGCACCGGTGGTCGCGACGGTCTTGGTCGTCATGCGGCTGTCGCCGACGAAGACGTGCTTGTAGCCGGTGGTGTCGCGTTCGCTGTAGTACCGGTTCGGGTACAGCGAGAGCCCGTCCTCGCTCCGCTTGACGAGGCGGTCGCCCTTGTCGTCGTAGACGTAGGAGACGGTGGCGCCGGCGCAGCCGCTCGGGTCCTGCGTGAGGGTGCCGGTCGCTGCGTCCTGGTTGCAGACGAGGCGGTTCTCCTCGTCCCACACGTACTGCCGGCGCTTGTCGGCGACGGCTGTGTTGACCGTGCCTGTCAGGTTGCCGTTGGCGTCGTAGGCATGGCTGACCGGACCGACCTTGGTCGGGGCATGCGGTGCGGCGCCGTCGTAGGCGTACGTGTAGTCGTAGGTGGTCCGGTCCTGGACGTCGCCCGGGTTGGACGGGTCCTCGACCGGTTCGATCGGCCCGGCTCCGCCGCCTCCGACCGGGAAGGCCGGCGTGCCGCCGGTGACCTCGTGGGTCTGCGACTTGCTCGTGGTGTTGTGGATCGAGTCGTAGCCCAGGCTCAGTGTGTACGTGTTGACCGCGTTGTTCTTGTCCGTGTACCGGCCGGACGCGGAGGTGAGCCGGTACTGGTCGTCGTATCCGTAGGTCTGGCTGCTCGGACCGCCGATGTCCCCGCCCTGCGGCGCGTTGTTCGCCAGCGAGGTGATGTTGCCGATCTTGTCGTAGGTGTAGCCCAGGTTCTGGAACGCGGTTCCGCCCGGCGCCACGGACTTCAGTGCTCCGAGTCGGCGGTCCTCGGCGTCGTAGGCGTAGGTGGTGCGGACCCCGTTGCCGGTCTGCTGGAGGATCTTCTGCCCGAATTTGTCGTAGTCGACCCGGTCCAGGTACGTGTAGCCGGTGCCGTTCTTGGATCCGGTGGCCCGGCCGACCTGGCCGCCCGAGTCGTAGTCGTAGGTCAGGACCTCGCCGTCGGGATAGGCCATCTGCAGCACGCGGTTGAAGGCGTCGTAGCGCCAGGCGGTGGTGTAGGTGCGCGGGGCGTCGCGGACCGCGGTGATCGTGCGGGTCTCCTTGATCACCTCGCCCAGCGCCCCGTAGGCGCGCTTCACCGTTCCCGCCGCGTCGTGGACCTCGGTGACGCGCGAGGCCGCGTTGTCCGGTGCGCCGGGGGCTCCGTACTCGTAGGAGACGTTGTTCTCCGGGAACGTCGGGTAGCGGATGGCCTTCAGCCGCGAGTACTCGTAGTCGTACTCGACGGCCTTGTCCGCAGCCCGCAAGTTCGCGGTGATCTTCGACGTGACGTTCCCGGCGAGGTCGTAGCGGGTCTCGGAGCGCCCGGCGTCCGGGCTGTCGAACGAAATGCGGCGTCCCAGCGCGTCGTAGCCGGCGCGCGTGACGTTGTTCTTGTCGTCGGTGATCGTCGTGACCTGACCTGTGGGGTCGTACGCGTAGCTGGTCCAGATCTCCGAGGAGCCGTTGGACTCCTTCGCCGAGGTGGTGGCGCCCCGGACGTCGGTGTAGGTGCGGCGCTCCTTGCCGTTGCCGTCGGTCACCGTCCGCTCGAAGCGGGTCGTGCCCGCCCGGTCCTCGCCGAAGCCGTATCCGGTGCTGGTGGTGACGCCGTCCGGTTGCACGGTCCTGACCGAGCGGTCCAGGACGTCGAAGGTCTCCTTCGTGGGTGCCACGGAGTCGAAGGAGGCGTTGAACGTGGTGTTCGCGGCTCCCTTGTCCTCGGTCACCGGGTAGTACTTCTCCACGGCGCGGCCGAGGGAGTCGAACTTCAGCCGGCCGGAGACCGTCATCACCTGGGTGGGCGTGGCCCCGGGCGAGGCGGACACCGAGGCGTCCTTCTTGGTCTGCAGTGCGCGCTTGAGGCCGTCGCTGAAGGTGACGGTGTCGATGGTGTCGTCGCGTACGCCTGAGGCGGCACGGTCGAGGTGCTTGGTCGTGGCGTACGGGACGGTCGCCTCGGGGTGGTAGCCGAAGGTGATGGTGGCCTGGTCGCCGTCCTTCTCGTAGGGCCCGGTCACCTTGTCGAGTCGGCCGACGCTGTCGTAGGACATCCGGAGCGGCTGGCCGTTGTGGTCGGTGTTCCGCTCGGGCTGGCCGTATTTGAGGTTGTACGCCGTGGACGAGCGGTAGCCGAAGCTGTCCTCGATGGACTCGACGTGTACGCCGACGGTGGTGTCGTAGCCGTACTCCAGCTTGTAGCGCTGCCCCTTTGCGTTGGCCGGACCGGTCACCGATTTCAGGTTCCCGTCCGGGTGGTAGGTCAGGTCGGAGACGGCCGCGGTGTCGTCGTCGAGGTACTCGCGTACCTGGCGCACGGCGCCGGTCGCGCAGTCGACGGTGGATTCGCGGTGCCGTAGGAGTGCGCCGGTGGCCGCGGCCTTCTGCCGTATCGCGTTGGCGATGCCGACGAGGTTGTGGTCGCGGCACTGCGTGTCGGAGCCGCTGTACGCGAAGACGGTCTCCAGGTCGTCCGCGGTGCCCTCGTCGCCCGTGTCGAGGGTGCGGGTGACGTTGCCGTAGTCGTCGTAGGAGAGGTCGGTGAATGTGGACCTCGCTGCGGTGGCCGCGCCTTCGTAGTGCTTGTCCTCGACTCGGGTGAGCTGCGGGTAGACGGTGGCCGTCCGGCTCTTCGGGTCGGCGTCCTCGTCCGTCGAAGTGTCGTGCAGCCGGTAGGTGTTGAGTGTCTCGCGGTACGGGCGGCTCGCGCCGTCCGCGGTCAGCGTGCGGGTGAGCAGGCCGCGGCTGTAGTACCCGTCGGTGCGGTACTCGTTCGTCACCGCGCGGCGGACGGCGTCGTCCGCACCGGGGTCGCGGTCCTCGGTCACCACGCGGCCGAAGCCGAGGAACTCGCGCTCCAGCCGGTCGTGGCGGCCCTGCTCGTAGCGGAAGGTGGTCAGACGCGTGTCTGCACCGTCACCCGCGAGCCCGTCGAACACCGAGGTGCGGGACAGCACCCAGCGGCTCTCCTGCATGTCAGCGGTGTTGCCCGAACGGGTGTAGTCCAGGTCGATACGGGCGCCCATCGGCCGGCTGACCGAGCGCAGCAGGTTGGTGCGACCGGTCTTGTTGACCGCGACCACCAGCTCGTCGTCCCGGGTGGACTTGACGTGGTCGGCCAGCCCGTCGCCGTTGACGTCGCGCAGGCTGGTTTCGGCCCGGCTGATGCCGGTGGACGCGTTGACGCCGGGGTTGAAGACGAAGACGCCGACGGGAGTGGGCAGGCCGACGGTGAAGTAGACGCCCGCGCCGAGACTGGCGTTCTTGTCGACGGCGATGTCGGGGAAGCTGCCGCGGAAGGGGGCGGGCGCGGTGAAGCCGGTGCCGGTGTTGACCGCGACCTTGATCGGGTTGGCCCCGTCGGTGAACACCCGGTCGGTGAGGCCGTCGCCGTTGACGTCCGTCATGCTCGCGTTGGTGTACGAGGTTCCCAGCTCGGCGGACACGCCGCCCGCGAAGCCGTAGCGGTCGACGTTGAACCCGAGGTTGACGCCGACGTTGCGGGTGGACGCGTCGTTGATCGGTCCGGCCGACCAGGGTTCGCGGGCGGCGAAGGAGTAGCCGAGGTTCAACTGGGCGTCGCCGTTGCCGAACACCTTGTCCGGCAGCCCGTCCCCGTTGATGTCGATCAGGTCGACGCGGGCGTCGGACTCGCCGCCGCCGAGGCTGCCGCCGATGCCGAGCGACGGTTGGACCGCGCCGGTGGTGGCGGTGTTGGCGCTGGTGCCCGCGTCGGGCGCGGCCATGCCCAGTGCGCTGGCGATGGTGGCGGTCTCGCTGCCGGCGGAGAGCGACACGTTGCCGGAGACGTTGTCCGCCTCGCGGACGTTGCCGCCGAGGGTGCCGCGGGTGGCGCCGAGCGCGCCGGTCATGTCGGAGAACTGGATCTCCTTGGCGCCCACGACGTCGGGGTAGCCGTCGCCGTTGAGGTCGAGGTAGTCGACCGAACCCGCGGTGATCCCGCCGACCACGGTGCCGCCGAACGGGCCCGCGGCCAGGGTGGCCGACACCTGGCCGGTGACACCGCGGCGCATCACCGCCCGGTCGCCCGCCACATCGGCGTCGGTGACGACGTCGATGGTGTCCGCGCCGAGGCGGGAACTGGTCGCCATCGCGGCGGTGACCCAGGAGGACTCGTCCTGGGCGGCCCAGCCGCCCTTGGCGGGAACGGGGGCGAACACCGCGAGGCGCGGCATGGTGAGCCGCGGATTCGCGGCGAAAGGCGCGACGTCCGCTTCCTTGGGCTCCTTGGGAAGCGCGTCCTTGAAGCTCTGGTCCAGCGTGAGCTCGGCCTGCTTGAGCGGTTGGGTGGCGCGGTCGCGGTTGCCCTGGTAGCCGATCACACCCCATCCGCGGTAGGGCTGGGCGAAGGCGCCCTGCCCGACGGAGCTGTGCAGGGCGCTGGGCGCCGGGGTGAAGGTCGGCCAGCTCGAGGTCACGTCATAGGTGACCGACGCGGACTGCGAGACGAGCAGGCCGAACAGGCCGGTCTCCGTCGTGGAGTAGTCGATGAAGAGCTCGTCGCCGGCGGTGACCGGCACGGTCAGGTCCAGATTCGGGCCACCGAAGGGGGAGGTGTCCCTGGCCTGGAAGATCCGTTTGGCGAGCAACTGCCCGCCGCGCTTCTTCACCGTGAACGCGATCTTGGCGTCACCGAGGAGGTTGAAGTTGAAGGACAGCTTCGGCCGCACCTTCAACTGGCCGGTCTTGGTCGCCTTGTAGGACTGCTGCGGCGCGGTGAGGGTGTCCGCCGGGAACATGTCCATGTCGTAGGGCGGGGTGATCACCAGCGTGGGGTTGCCCGCGGCGTCGACGACCGACTCGACCCCCTGCGCGGCCGTGTAGTGCGCCTTCGGCGCCCAACTCACCGCCGAGGCGTCGATCGGGGAGTCGGTCTTCAGCTTCCACGACATCTTCTCGAACGTGCTGACCGGAATGCTGATGTCGATCGCGGAGGTGCCGGTCGACGCGGCGGGCAGGACCTTGCGGAACACCTCCGTGCCGGCGTGGACGCCGTTGCCCTTCTCGATCACGACGGTCACGTCGTCCGAGGTCGCCTTGTTCTTGACCACGTCACCGGTCAGCCGCAGCGTGCCGTTCACCGGCACGGTCACCAGGGACGGCCTGCCACCGAAGGTGAAGTCGGCCGACGCGCGGAACACGGTGTCCGCCAACCCGTTCGCATCCGTGCCGGCCGGCAGGTTGGTGTAGGTGATCGCCGGGTCCCACGCCACGGTGTCGTATTTGCCGTCCAGAATGGACTGTGTGCGGAAGTAGAGCGCGTCGCCCTTCTTCACCGGAATCGACGCCACATTGCCCGGGGCGAACTCGGTGTGGTCATCGGGGCCGATCCGCTGCGCCCAGAGTTCGGCGTCCTTGTGCTGGATGGTGACCCGCACGCCGTCGGCCTTGGTGTAGGCCGCCCGAGCCGGGGAGGGATCCTGGGTCAGCTGCACGCGACCGTCCACGCGGACGTTGCCGTCGAACGGCGCGACCCAGCGGCGGACCGAGTCCAGCAGCGGTGAGTTGTCCACCTGCTGGTTGAACTGCGCGGTCTGATCGCCGACGATCTCGCCGGTCACCGCGCCGCCCCCGATCGGCGCCGGAGTGCGGGTGGAGTCCGCGCTGTAGGCGGGTTGCCCATTGGCGTCCAGGTAGCCGAACAGCACGCCGCCGTTGTTCACCAGGTCGGTTATGCCGTCGCCGTTGACGTCGCTGAAGAACCGGTCCGAGGTGGTCGTGGTGCCCACGAAGTCCAGCTGGGCCGAGGTGGTGAGGACGTACGCCTCGGCGCCGATGGTGCCGGACAGCGTGCGCTCGGTCGAGATTCCCGGGAGGTTGGTGAGCTTGATCGGCGTGTCGCCGAACTTCGGCTCACCACCTGGTTTGGCCAGATTGGGCCGGTAGAACACGTCGTTGTTCTTGCGGAACACCTTGTCCGGCAGGTTGTCGCCGTTCACATCGGTCAGTGTCGACAGGCCGTCGGACTGGCCCGCGCTGAACCCGACCTTCAACCCGACGGAACCCTCCTTGGTCGGCAGCCCCTGCACGTTGTAGCCCGCGAACAGGTGCGCGCCGAAGCCGGCCGATGTGTTCGCCGAGATCGCGCTGGCCTCGCCTTCGCGGATGTTCACCCCGAGGTCGTCGTCCGGCACCGACCAACCCGCCGCGTCGGCGAAGGCGTTGTAGTTGCCCGACTGGTCGCGCACGTCGTCGAAGTAGTCGAACGTGTGGGTGTTGAACAGCTGGTTGCTCTCGCTGAACTGCGACACCGAGGTGAGCAGCGTCTTGGCGAAGGCGCCGGTCCGGTAGTTCAGCTCGTAGGCGCGGATCAGCTGGTCGTCCAGCTTGACCTCGACCCGGCGCAGCAGGTCCGCGGTGACCTTCTTGAAGCCGTACCGCGCGTCGATCTGGACGTCGCCGCGGCGTGCCTCGCCCCGGTCGCGGTCCCGGATGAAGGTGACCGAATAGCGGCCCTCGGTGCCGCCGTGCCCGGTGTAGGTGATCCGCTGCGGGTAGAGCGCCCGACCCGGGACGGCGGCGTTCGCGACCCCGCCGTCGTCGACCCGGACATGGTGGTAGCGCAGCAGGTTGTCGTGCCCGTCGCGCACCTCGCGCACCGCCCACACCGCGATGTTGCCGGCCCCGTCGCTGAGCGTGGTGTTCTCCGCCCCGCCGAAGACGGTGCGGGTGCCCTGCTTGTCGGTGACCTCCCACCAGTAGTTCGACGGCTTGTCCCCGTGCCGGACGATCCGGTCGAACCGGCCCTCGACCCGGGAGTGGAACACCTTCTCCGCAGTACGTGCCTGGAGTTCGCCGCGGTGTGCCACTGGGGTGAGCTGCTCCCCGTTCAGTACGTACGACTCGGTTTCCTTGCCGCCGTCGTAGCGCGGGACGCCCCACCGGGTGTCCACCGTGATCGACGGCGTGCTCACGTCCCAGCCGACGCCGGTCCAGCCGTTGCCTCCCGCCGAGTTGTAGGCGACCGACAGCTCGGGTTGCAGGCCCGCACGCCCCTTGGGTAACTCGAGCGGGTACGCCAGCCGCGCGTCCCCCGTGCTGTTCGCCGTCGGGGCCTCGATCAGGTTCACCCCGGCGCCGGGGTCGGCCGCCTTGATGTCCTTGATCTGGTTCGGGTTGAACGACGTGCCCTCCGGCCCCTCAGGCCCGGTGACCGCAGACCCCGCGTCCGGGCCCGCCGCAGCGTTCTGCAACCTCTCGGGCGAGGTCAGCCCGAACATGGCGAGCGCCATGATCAGGACGAGGATCACGCCAGTCCGGCCCCGGAACACGCGCTGGACAGCCATCAAAGAGCCCCCACACCGTCGAACATCCCCAGAGCACGAGTCCCCCGACGACCGCGGCCCCCATTACTACCGAACGGTAAATTGCGAGCCGGGTCGTTCGTACAGGCTTTCTGGCCAAGACCTGACCCGTACGGTTACGATCCGACAACGGCCGTCCTCAACAGAGTGCTGACCGGTGGTGAGTACCAGTGCACCGACCCGAGACCGACCCCGCCGGCCGCGCCCGGCATGGCAGCGCCTCGACACAGTCATTCGCACACTGCGGGACCCCTGACCCGACGCGCCGGACGGTTCCGGCTAGCCTGGAAGTCAGTCAGCGCGCTGCGAACTACAGGGCAACCGTTGCCTGGCGCAGCACACCAGCTGTCGGGCGGAGAGGACCTACGGCGCGATGGGGTCGGTGTGACTTCTCGGGGTGGGCTGACGCGAGGTAATCCATGGCCGTGTCCTCGGCGATCCCGAAGACCGTCATCAGGTGTACCGGATCAGCGGTTGCCCGGGCCTCGTCCAAGATCCATTCAATGCGTAGCTGCTCCGCGTTGCTCGCGTGACCATCAGGTGTGGGTTGGTGGAGTACGGCCACAGAGCGAGCTGGCCGGCAGCAGCAATCGCGGGAGGTACCAAGGGCTGTCGGCGGTCCGCGGTCCCTTCGGCGGCTAGGCGTCCTTTCGAGTGGCCGAGTCGTCGCGGGGCACTGGGCGGCCAATCAGCCAAAGCCACAACCAGGCATGAGCGTTCCCAGCCACACCCGGGCACCTGGGTCTCCCGATCGTACGAAGGGCCGGAAGCAACCCGCCAACACGGTAAGGAGCGCTTCATCTGGCGAGTTGAGTGCCTCGGTCGGCGGTCATGGCCGGGAGCGGCCGCCAATTGGCGGGAACGTTGCGCATGACCAGGGCGCAGTCCAGGGTTGCGCTCCCTGGCGGGAAGCGGTCCAGGTTGTCGAAGAAGGACGAGGCGGCAGAGCGAACCCGGCCGGCTTCCACGTGCCAGGCGTCGGTGTGCAGTTCCATGCCGTCCAGGTGCCGGCCGGACTTGGTGGCCGAGTACCCCTTCGCCCCGGCTTGAAAAAAGCGGGAGGCCTCGGCGAGATCGGCGAAGAGATCGCTGCCCCGCAGCTCGTCGGTCGGCTCGACGGTGACGTCCACCCGGGTGTCGCCGTCCTGTGTCGCGAAGGCGACACGCATCCGGCCGGGTGTCTCGTGCACCTCGAAACCGGCGCGGCCGTGCTCGCCGGGGAAGACGCGGCCTCCGGCCCAGACGTTGAGCCGCGAGGCGGTGTCGCGACGTGGGATGTAGACGCCGGTCTCGACGCCGTTCGGTCCGTCCCATTCGACGGCGATCCGATGCGCCGCGTTCTCGCTCCGGAGCCCGAACGCCCCGGGGGCCCAGACCGGCCGGACACTTCCCAGCCGCAGCAGGCAGATGCCCGCGACCGCGTGGCCGTGCACCAGTTGCGGGCGCAGCGGCTCGGGAAGCAGGCGCGCCGCGGCGTCCGGGGCGACCCGGTAGTTCACCAGAAGCCGTCGTTCAATGACACTGGAGAGGCGCGGTTGCATCATGATCCCTCACTCTGCGCCCCGGGGCGCCATTTGGTGTGGCGGAGGACGATCTGCTCGGGGCAGACGGCGCTGAGAAACCGGCCGATGCAGGTCGCCAGGCGATCCTCGGCCAGTGTGTAGAGGATCCGGTTGCCGTCCCGGCGCTCGGTGACCAGTCCGGCTCCCTTGAGCACGCCAAGATGCCGTGAAATGGACGGCGAGCTGATCGCGAACCTGCTCGCGATCTCGCCTGCCGCGAGCTCGCCGGCTCTGAGGTCCTCAAGGATCTGGCGCCTCGTCGGATCAGCGAGCGCACGGAAGGCACCTGCCTCGTCCTGAGCTTCTGTCATGTTAGATATTTAGCACATTAGCTAAACGTCTATCAATGTTCCGGCGACCTCCGACGTCCCGAGCACCGTGTCGCGACGGACGAGTCGGCCCGCCAAGTCGCCCCTGCTGCCACCCGGCGGCCCGTTCAGGCACTCCGCCTGGTCGGGCAACGGCTCCGGGACACACTCACCCGTGCAGGTCTCCTCCCTCCTTCGGCTCTGCCCTCACCCAGATCCACGAGTCACCCCGGTGAACCGAAGGCCGGTACACGCCACCTCACATTCCCGGTGACGGCGTCGTCGTACTGATGGGACATCGGGCACAGGCCACGAGACCACTCTCGGGAAACAGAGGAATCAACATGTTGCGCACAATGGCTTCGTTGCCCAGTGGAAGGGTGGGGAAGTGGGTCGTCCTCGCGCTCTGGGCGACCCTGCTGATCCCGGTCCTGATGCTGGCCGGCCAGCTCGGCGACGTCGAGGAGAACGACAACTCGGCTTGGCTGCCCGGTAACGCGGAGTCGACCAAGGTCGTGGCCCGGGCCGAGAACTTCGAGCGTGCCGATACCCTGCCCGCGATCGTGATCTACGACCGGCCCGAGGGCATCACCCCTGCCGACATGGCCGAAGCACAAGCCGACACCGAAGCCTTCAAGGGCATCGAAAACGTTGTGGGGCAGCCACAGGGGCCGTTGAAGTCCCAGGACGGCAAGGCCATCCAGACCGTGGTCCAGCTCCACAAGGACAAGACGGGCTGGGAAGGGATCGGCAAGACCGTCGACGCGCTGAACAAGGTCGGCGAGGAGAACGCCAACGGTCTCGGCTTCCACGTCACCGGACCGGCCGGCTACGCGTCCGACTCGATCAAGGCGTTCAGCGGCGGAGGCGCCCTGACGACGATCACCGCATTGGTGGTCGTCGTGATCCTGCTGCTCACCTACCGCAGCCCGTTGCTGCCCCTGCTGCCCCTGCTGACCGTGGGCGTCGCCCTGGCCACGTCGGAGGCAGTGATCTACCTCCTGGCGAAGAACGCCGGACTCGTCGTCAACAAGCAGACCAGTTTCATTCTGACGGTGTTGGTGTTCGGCGCCGCCACCGACTACGCACTCCTGCTCATCTCGCGGTACCGGGAGGAGCTGCTGCGGCACGAGGACCGGCACGAGGCGATGGCAGAAGCCCTGTACCGCTCCAGCCCCGCGATCATCGCCAGCGCCGCGACCGTCGCGGTCAGCCTGATGCTGCTGATGCTGGCCACTCTCAGCTCCACCCAGGGGCTCGGGCCGGCCTGTGCCGTCGGCATCCTCGTCGGGCTGCTCGCCATGGTCACCCTCATGCCGGCCCTGCTGGTCATCTGCGGGCGCTGGATCTTCTGGCCGGTGAAGCCGTCGTACGGATCGGCTGAGGCGGCCAAGGAAGGCATCTGGACCCGGGTCGGCACCGGTGTCTCCCGACGGCCGCGGATCGTGTGGATCGGCACCACGCTCGTCCTGGGCATCATGGCGTTCGGGGCGTTCGGGCTCAAGGCCGACGGACTTTCCAACAAGGACCAGTTCACCGGCACACCCCAGATGGCTGTCGGCGAGAAGATCCAGTCCGAGCACTTTCCGGCCGGGTCGGGCGACCCCGTCTTCGTCGTGGCCAAGGCTGCCTCGGCGGAGCAGGTGAAGGCCGCGCTGGCCGCCGTACCGGGAGTCGTCGGCGTCTCGACGCCGATGATCAAGGACGGCGAGGCCATCATGCTCGGGGAACTCAAGGACGACCCCAGCAGCAAGACCGCGATACGCACCGTCGAGCAGGCCCGGATTGCGGTCCACGCGATCGACGGTGCGGATGCCCAGGTCGGTGGCAGCACGGCGATCATGCTCGACACGCAAGAAGCGGCCGCCCGCGACTCCAAGGTGATCATTCCCATCGTGCTGGTGGTGGTGCTCCTCATCCTCGCGCTGCTGCTGCGGGCGATCGTCGCGCCGCTGTTGCTCATGGCCACGGTGGTGCTGTCGTTCGGAGCGGCCCTCGGCGTGAGCAGTCTGATGTTCAATCACGTGTTCCACTTCGCCGGCGCGGAAGCCTCCTTCCCGCTCCTGACGTTCGTGTTCCTGGTCGCCCTGGGCATCGACTACAACATCTTCCTGGTCACCCGGGTACGCGAGGAGGCACTGCTGCACGGCACCCGGCGCGGCGCGCTGACGGGTCTGTCCACCACAGGGGGTGTGATCACCTCAGCGGGTCTGGTGCTGGCCGGCACCTTCGCGGCGATGGCGTCGCTGCCGCTGGTGTTCGCAGCCGAGCTCGGGTTCGCCGTGGCGTTCGGCGTGCTGCTGGACACCATGATCGTCCGCTCGGTGCTGGTCACGGCACTGACCCTGGACGTCGGCCGCTTGATGTGGTGGCCCAGCGCACTGTTCAGGCGTCACGAAACCCCGCAACCGCCGGCGGGCAAACCCGACCGCGAACCCGCGCTCAGGGCCATCTGACAACCTTCGCCCACGGGCCTTCCGGCGCCGGACGGAAGGCCCGGTGCGTCGCCGGTCCGGCGTCGACTCACCCTGGCCCGGAGGATGGACCCGGCGAGCCGCACCCCGGTGCAGTGATCGATATGGTCCCGCTGGGCCGCCTTACCTCTCGATGTACTGCGCGAGGACTCGGGCACCTTCGTGGAACGCTGCGCAGGCGTATCAACGCCGCTGCTGCCGTCCGCTCCCGAACGGCGCTGTCGCTACCCGGGTCGGCTTCGTGTACCGGACCGGGCGGCTCTCGCGGGCGTGATGTACGTGCTGCAGACCGGTGTCGCCTGGCGCGATGGTCCGGCCGAGACCGTGGGCTGCTCCGGGGTGACGGCCTGGCGCCGGCTGCGGGACTGGACCGAGGCCGGCGTATGGCCGCGTCTGCATGCCGCCCTACTGGCTGAACTGCGCCGCGCAGACCTTGTGGGCCTGGACGACTGCGCTGTGGACGGGTCGCACGTCCGGGCCCTGAAAGGGGGGATCACGTTGGACCCTCGCCTGTCGAGCCCCGGCGTCAGGCGGAATCCGATCCGGCGGACCTGACGGGCAACGCCCGTCGGGCTGCCCCCGTGGTCGCCGAGGCCGCCCGGCGCGGCGCCCGGGTCGCCGTCCTGCCGGAACTCCACCTGTGCGGTTACGACTTGCCGACCCTGACCGCCAACCCCGGCGCCTGCGAGGTCCCGGCCGACGCGGCGGGAGCCGTGACCGACCGGCGGCCGGCCCCACTGACCGAGGAGGCCGTGCGAACGGGGACGCTCGTCCTGGCCGGAGCGGCGGTCCGTCGGGCCGACGGTGCGCTCGTCAACGCCCTCCTGCGGATCGATCCCTCCGGCTCGGTGTCCCTGGGATACGCGAAGCAGCACCTCTGGCATGCGGACGAGGCCAGGATGTTCACCGCCGGCACCGGACGGGACGAGTTCGTGGACATCGACGGCTGGTGCCTCGGCTCGGCCATCTGCTACGACATGTCCTTCGCCGCGCACGCCGGCGCCGCAGCCCTGGCCGGCGCGCACGCCTACGTCTGCGCGAGCGCCGTCTACGCACCGTACGGCAGCCTCGTCGACAAGGCGGGAACGGACCGCGAGGAAGTCCTGGTCGGCGAGCTGGACCCGAACGAGATCACCCGGACCCGCGCCTTCCTGCACATGCTGGCGGAACGGGTCCGGACCCGCGAGGACCGGACGCGTTGCCGATCTGTCCCTCGTAGCACGCCTGCCGGACGTCGTCCGTGACCTGCTGCTTCTGCTGCGTGATGTACTGCTCGCAGGCCTTCATGTCCGCCTGGGCGGCCGGGGCGGTGAACGCGATGCCTCCGACGGCGAGGGCCAGGCCGGCGAGGATGCTGGGGATACGAGCCGACGAACGCATGCGGATGCATCTGCTCTCTCGATCGGTCACGCGATCCGAGATGCGCCGGACCACGGGCGGGGCGGCGCGGAGCAGGCACTCCGTGGGGCGACCGGCTCGACGCATCGGTCACCCTCGCCCTTCCGACGCTAGAGCACGGCACCAGCGCACGCACATAGGCCGACCGGACCCCCTCCCGGCGAGGCGGTACGGACCCGAAGTGCGCCGCGGACCGCGCGCGCGGAGAGTGGTCGGGGGAACAGCAGCGACCGAGGAGCCGGGCATGCCCCCCACGGCATCAGGAGAACAGTGGCGGCTGCGCCACGGCGAGCAGGCGGCGGTGGTGGTCGAGCTGGGCGGCGCGCTCCGCCACCACGAGGTGGGCGGGCGGCCGCTCCTCGACGGTTTCGCCGCCGACGAGCGGATCACCGGCGGACGGGGGCAGCTTCTCGTGCCCTGGCCGAACCGGGTCGCCGGCGGTCGCTATCGCTTCGGTGGCGAGGACCTGCAACTCCCGTTGACCGAACCGGAGAACGGCAACGCGATCCACGGGCTCCTGCGGTGGGTGCCGTGGCGGCTGCTCGCCCGCAGCGAGGACGCCGTCACGGTGGGCACCACCCTCTTCCCGCAGCCGGGATACCCCTACCGGCTGGAGGTCCGCGCCGAGTACCGGCTCGGCCGGGAAGGGCTCGAAACCACCGTCACCACCACCAACGCGGGGGACGGCGCGGCGCCCTACGGCGTGGGCCAGCACCCCTATCTGACCGTGGGCACCGACCTGGTCGACACCGCGCTGCTGACCGTCCCGGCCCGTCACCGGCTCTCCACCGACGCGCACGGCCTGCCGACCGGTGAGGAACCGGTCGAGGGCACGGCCTACGACTTCCGTACCGCCCGCCCCATCGGAGAGGAACGCCTGGACACCGCCTACACGGGCCTGGAGCCCGGTCCCACCGGTCACTGCGCGGTCCGCCTCGCGCACCCTTCGGGGAGCCGTGGCATCGACGTCCGGCTCGTCGAGGGCGTCCGGTACGTACAGGTGTACACCGGGGACTCTCTGCCACAGGCCGGGCGGCGTCGGCGCGGCGTCGCCATCGAGCCGATGTCCTGCCCCGCCGATGCCTTCCGCAGCGGCACGGCCCTCACCGTCCTGGAACCGGGCGCCGACCACGTCTTCCGGTGGGGCCTCGCCCCGTGGGGATCCTGGTGACCCCGGCCGGCCGGGAGCCGACGCCGCGGCCCATGACCGGTGAGGCCTTCCGCGCGCTGTACCGGGAGCTGCGCGACAGGACCCCCCGGGCCCCGGACGACCGGCGCGGCACGCTCGGCCACCTGACGCCCAGGCGGGTGGTGGCCGCCGTCGCCGAGATCCGCTCCGGGCTCACGGTGTCCCTGGCCGCGCCCGTCGAAACCGTGCCAGGCCCGGACAATCCCGCACCCGCACAGCACCGGATGATCGCCTCCGCTCCCCGCGGGCCCGGCGCCGGCGGGCTGCACTTCGCACGCGACCGGTTCGCGATGAACGTGCACGGGGACGCGGACAGCCATCTCGACGCGCTGTGCCACGTGCTGTTCGACGGGGAGCTCTACAACGGCGTCCCCGCGAGTACGGTGACGCCCCAGGGCGCCCGTGAGCTCTCCGTCGAGACCGTCCGGGACGGCATCGTCGGCCGCGGCGTGCTCCTGGACGTCCCGCGGCTGCGCGGCCTGCCCTGGCTGGAGCCCGGCGACCACGTGACCGCCGATGACCTGACCGCGGCGGAGACGGCCCAAGGGGTCCTGGTCCGGCCGGGGGACATGCTCTTCGTACGGGTCGGACATCGCCTCCGGCGCCGGGAACACGGTCCGTGGGACGCGGCCCGGGCCCGGGCCGGCCTCCATCCCACGGCCGTGCGGTTCCTGGCCGAGCGGCAGGTGTCCGTACTGGGCTCGGACGGCAACAACGACACCGCCCCCAGCGGGGTGGGCGGGATCGACTTTCCCGTCCACGTGCTGGCGATGCACGCCATGGGGCTGCGACTGATGGACTACCTGCAGTTCGAGGAGTTGACGGGGGCCTGCGCCCGTACGGGCCGGTGGTCGTTCTTCTGCGTGGTCGCGCCGCTCAGGCTGCCGTCGGCCACCGGATCGCCCGTGAACCCGATCGCCGTTCTGTGACGGCCGTGCGGCGACCCCGCCCGGTCGCCGCACGGGGAGAGGAGGGATACGTTCGAAGAGGTGGGATGCCTGCCGTGTCCCGGTGGCGCGCAGACCGAGGGCCCGCCGCCAGGGCGGGCCACGAGCGCAAGGACGGTGGTCGCCGTGGGCGACACCCCGCACTACGACGTCATCATCATCGGTTCCGGCGCCGGCGGCGGCACGCTCGCCCACCGGCTCGCCCCGACCGGCAAACGGGTGCTCATCCTCGAACGCGGAGACCACCTCCCCCGCGAGCGGGACAACTGGGACTCCACCGCCGTGTTCGTGAAGGGCAAGTACCGTGCCCCGGAGTTCTGGCTGGACAAGCACGGCAACGAATTCCCGCCCGAGGTCAACTACTACGTCGGGGGGAACACCAAGTTCTACGGCGCCGCCCTCTTCCGGCTGCGGCCCGAGGACTTCCGGGAGCTCCGCCACCACGACGGGCTGTCGCCCGCCTGGCCGATCCGGTACGAGGACCTGGAGCCCTACTACACCGAGGCCGAACACCTCTACAAGGTCCACGGACGCCACGGAGAGGACCCGTGGGAGGGGCCGTGCAGCGCCCAGTACGCCCACCCGCCGGTCGAACACGAGCCACGGATCCAGCAGCTGAGCGACGACCTGGAAAAGCGCGGGCTGCACCCGTTCCACCTGCCCATCGGGGTGGACCTGGTGCAGGACGAGCACGGGCGGGCGACGAGCGCCGGTGCCTGCATCCGCTGTGACCGGGTGGACGGCTTTCCCTGCCTGGTGCGCGGCAAGTCGGACGCCGAGGTGATCTGCGTCGAGCCCGCCCTGCGCCACCCGAACGTCGAAATGATCACCAACGCCCGGGTGGTCCGGCTGGAGACCGACCCGACCGGCCGCAGCGTCAGCCGGGTCCTGACCCGGAGCGAGGACGGGACCCCGGCCTCCTATGCCGCCGACATCGTGGTCGTCGCCTGCGGGGCGGTCAACTCGGCGGCGCTCCTGCTGGCCTCGGCCGACGACCACCACCCGGGCGGCCTCGCGAACAGCTCCGGCGTGGTCGGACGGCATTACATGCGCCACAACAACCTGGCGCTGATGGCCGTTTCGAAGGAACCCAACGACACGAAGTTCCAAAAGACCCTGGCCCTGCACGACTGGTACCTCGGCAGCGACGACTGGGACTACCCGCTGGGCGGCATCCAGATGCTCGGCAAGTCGGACGCCGACCAGATCCACGGTGAGGCGCCCCGCTGGGCGGGTGCCGTGACCCCGGACATGCCCTTCGAGGTGCTGGCCCACCACGCGGTCGACTTCTGGCTGTGCGGCGAGGACCTGCCGCTGCCCGACAACCGGGTCACGATCGACGGAGACGGCACCATCCGCCTCGTGCTCGACGAGAAGAACAACATCGAGGGGCTGAAACGCCTGCGCCACAAGCTCCAGGGCATGCTCAGCCATCTGGGGATGCACGAGCACCACCTGCTGTCGCGCAGCATCTACCTCCACAAGGGCATGCCGATCGGCGCCACGGCACACCAGGCAGGCACCGTGCGGTTCGGCGCCGACCCGGCCGACTCCGCCCTGGACGTGCACTGCAAGGCCCACGACCTCGACAACCTCTACGTGGTCGACACGAGCTTCTTCCCGAGCATCGGCGCGGTCAATCCGTCCCTCACGGCGATCGCGAACGCGCTGCGGGTCGGCGACCACCTCGCGGAGCGGCTGAGCTGACCCCGGCGTGTGCTCCGACCGGGCGTTGATGCTCGGCCGCGTGGCCCAAGAGCACCTCGCCCGGGCGGCCGATGTCCACGGAGGGTGCTTCCGTGGTTCGGACCCTGTCGGGCCGCGGTCGGGCGGACCGGATCGGGCAGTCGAGGAGGCAGTCGATCGTGAGTTCCACCGAGGGCGCACTGCGGGGAGTGATCCCCGCTCACCTGCTCAAGGGCCAGAAGGCGCTGGTCACCGGGGCCAACAGCGGCATCGGCAAGGCCACGGCCATCGGCCTGGGCCGGGCCGGCGCCGACGTGGTCGTGAACTACGTGGCCGGGGCGGAAGAGGCCGAGAAGGTGGTTCGGGAGATCACCTCGTTCGGCGTGCGCGCCGCCGCGTACGAAGCGGACGTGTCCCAGGAGGACCAGGTCGTGGCCATGGTGGACCGGATGGTCCAGGAGTTCGGCACGATCGACATCCTGGTCGCCAACGCCGGACTCCAGCGCGACGCCGCGTTCGAGGAGATGACGCTCGCCCAATGGCAGAAGGTGATGGACGTCAACCTCACCGGCCAATTCCTCTGCGCGCGGGAGGCGACGAAGGAGTTCCTGCGGCGCGGCGTCGTCCCGGAGGTGTCCCGCGCGGCCGGAAAGATCATCTGCATGAGCTCCGTCCACCAGATCATTCCCTGGGCGGGGCACGCGAACTACGCCTCTTCCAAGGGCGGCGTCCAGATGCTGATGGCCACCCTGGCCCAGGAACTGGCGCCCAAGAAGATCCGGGTGAACGCGATCGCCCCGGGGGCCATCAAAACGCCGATCAACCGCGGCGCGTGGGAGACGGAGGCGGCCCGGGAGGACCTGCTCCGGCTGATCCCGTACGAGCGCATCGGCGAGCCCGAGGACATCGCCCACGCCGCCGTGGCCCTCGCCTCCGACCTCATGGACTACGTCGTGGGCACCACCCTCTACGTGGACGGCGGGATGACCCTCTTCCCCGGCTTCGCCACCGGCGGCTGACCCCTCGTCCGACCGATCGTCCCGAGCGGCAAGGGAACGCATGCTCACCACGCTCCACCTACTGGCGGCGGATGCCCCCGCCCAGTTGCTCCCGGCCAGGGAACTCATGGCGTTCACCCTCGCCTCCCACATCATCCTGGTCCCGATGGGAGTGGCGCTGCCGCTGATCACCCTGGTGATGCACTACCGCGGTCTGCGCCGGAACGACGCCACCGCCCTGTTGCTGGCCCGGCGCTGGTCGGCCGTGATGGCCGTGCAGTTCGCCATCGGCGTCGTCACCGGCAGCGTCCTGTCGTTCGAGTTCGGCCTGCTGTGGCCGGGGCTGATGGGCAAGTGGGGCGACGTTTTCGGCATCGGATTCGGCGTCGAGGCGTGGGCGTTCTTCCTCGAAGCGGTGCTCATCGCCATCTACCTGTACGGCTGGCGCAGGCTGAAACCGCGCACCCACTTCCTGCTCGGGCTGCCCCTGCCGGCCACCGCGCTGCTCGGGGCCTTCGGCATCCTGGCCGCCAACTCGTGGATGAACACCCCCCAGGGGTTCACCCTCGATTCCCAGGGCAACCCGGTCGACGTGGACGTCCGCAAGGCCATCTTCACCCCGATGTTCGGGCCCGAGTACTGGCACTTCGTCCTGGCGATGCTGGTGACGGCGGGGTACGTCGTGGCAGGTGTGTACGCCGTCGGATGGCTGCGCGGCCGTCGGGACCACTATCACCGCCTCGGCTTCGCGGTCCCCTTCACCATCGCGGCGGCGGCCACTCCGGTGCAGTTCGTCCTGGGGGACTCGATCGCCCGGCAGGTGTTCCACAAGCAGCCCGTGAAGTTCGCGGCGATGGAGATCGTCTGGGAGACCGACACCCACGTTCCGGAGTACCTGTTCGGCCGGCTCCATCCGGACGGCACGATCTCCGGCGGCATCAAGATTCCCCAGCTCGACTCCATCCTGGCCGGTTTCAGACCGGACACCCAGGTGACGGGACTGACCTCCGTACCGGCGAGCGACCGGCCGAACGCCACGCAGGCCACGATCACGCACTGGGCCTTCGACACCATGGTCGGGATCGGCACCCTGCTGCTTCTCCTGGCCCTCTGGTACGGCCTGGTCTGGCTGCGCCGGCGCCGGCTGCCGCGCTCCAAGTGGTTCTACCGCAGCGCCGCCTGCGCCGGCGTCGGCTCCGTCATCGCCGTCGAATGCGGCTGGATCACGACCGAGGTGGGTCGCCAGCCGTGGATCGTCTACCAGAACATGCGCGTGGCCGAGGCCGTGACCTCAACCCGCTCCACCACTCTGTGGATCATGTTCGGCCTGGTGATCGTGGTGTACCTGTTCGTCTTCGGGGCGTTCCTCATGGTGCTGCTGAAGATGCGCGACCGCTGGCGCCGGGCGGACGAGGCGGCCGACGGCGGGCCGGTGGAGGCGCCCGAGGCGGTCACCCCCTACGGTCCGCGCCCGCCGGTCCCGGCCGGCGACGCGCGGACCTCGCACGACGGGGGATCCGCGCCTTCCGGGGGAGGCGGAGCCTGATGGCAGACGTCGTCGCTTTCGTGATGCTGCTCGCCGTGGCCGCCTACGCCTGCGCCGGCGGGACCGACTACGGGGCGGGCTTCTGGGACCTGACGGCCGGCGGAGCCGAGCGGGGCAGGCGCCCCCGATGGCTGATCGACCACGCCATGGCTCCCGTGTGGGAGGTCAACAACGTCTGGCTGGTCTTCGTCCTCGTCGTGATGTGGACCGGGTTCCCCCTGCTGTTCCAGACCGTGTTCACCGCGATGTGGCTGCCCCTGGCGCTGGCAGCCCTCGGCATGGTCCTGCGCGGCGCCGGCTTCGCCCTGCGCAAACCCAGCCGCCGACTGGCCCGGCGGCGCCTGTACGGCGCCGTGTTCGCCATCGCCTCCCTGCTCACCCCGTTCTTCCTCGGGGCGGCCGTCGGCGCCATCGCCACCGGCCGGATCGCACCGGGCACCGAGGCATCGGCCGATGCGTGGGCCAACCCCGCGTCCCTCGCGTTCGGACTGCTCACCGTCGCCGCGACCGCACTCCTCGGCGCCGTGTTCCTGAGCGCCGACGCCACCCGCTTCGATGCGCCCGACCTCGTCGGCTACTTCCGGCTCCGCGCCCTCGCCGGCCTCGTCGCGGTCGCCCTGACGGCCGTGGGCGTGCTCCTCGTCACGCGCGCCGAAGCGCCTCACGTCTGGCACGGGCTCACCCACGGTGCGGGGCTGGCCCTCACGATCCTGTCCGCCGTGCTCTTCGTCGCCACGGCACTGCTCGTCCTGCGGGGCAAGACCCACTGGGCCCGCTTCGGCGTCGTCGGCGTCGTCGGCGCGGCCGTCCTGGCCTGGGGGATCGCCCAACACCCCTATCTCATCCCCACGTCGCTGTCCGTGGAGCAGGCCGCGGGCGATTCCGAGACCCTGGCCTGGCTGACGGTGGTCAGCGTCGTCGCCCTGCTGCTGGTCGCCCCGGCCGTCTTCCTCCTCTACTGGCTGGACACCCACGGCGAGCTGGAGCCCCTCACCGACGCCGACGTACTGCGACCCCGCCCCGCTCCGGGCGACACGGCCGGCGGGGACTGATCCAGAGGGAGGCTCCGCCATGAGCGAGGACGACATCCTCCTGGGCTTCGCCCTGATCACGACCCTGGCCGCCGCCTGTCAGATCCTCGCCGGCAAACTGCGCGTACCCGCACTGATCCTGCTGCTGCCGGCCGGCTTCGCCGCGGGCGCCCTGACCGACGTCGTCCATCCCGACGTGCTGATCGGGGACGAGTTCTCCGCCTTGGTGTCCCTGTCCGTGGCGGTGATCCTCTACGACGCCGGTCTCGGACTCGACCTGCGCAACCTCACCGGGCACACCCGCGCCACCGTGGGCAGGCTGTTGGCCTTCGGAGTGACCTTCACCTTCCTGGCCGTCTGCGCCGTCGGTCCGGCCCTGTTCGACGTGTCGCTGCGGGTGGCCGCGATGGTGGGCATGATCCTCGTCGTGTCCGGGCCCACGGTCGTGGGCCCCCTGCTCCAGTACGTACGGCCTACGGAGAAGGTCCGGCGCCTGCTGATCTGGGAAGGGACGCTGGTCGACCCGATCGGCGCCATCCTCGGCGCACTCGTCTTCCACGCCATCGCCACGACCCACCACATCGACCTCGGTCGGGGGTACCAACTGGGCCAGTTCGCCATCAGCATGGCGGTCGGCCTGCTCGGCGGGTGCGTCGGGGTCGCCCTGCTGTGGCTGACCCTGCGGGTGCTCCGGCTCGGCGAGACCCTCGGCACGCTGGCGCAACTGGCCACGGTGATCGCCGTGTCGGCGGGATGCGACATCGTCCGCGACGACACCGGGCTCATCGCCGCGATCGTCATCGGCATGGCCGCGGCCAACATCCGGGGCTTCGACATGCCCGCCCGTCGGCCCTTCTTCGAGACGCTGGTCCAGATGATCATCGGGCTGCTGTTCGTCTCCATCTCGGCCGGCGTCACCCCGGCTTCCCTGACGCCCGTGCTCCTCCCCACCCTCGTCCTCGTCGCGTTCCTCGTCCTCGCGGTCCGGCCGCTCGTCGCCTTCGCCTCCACCACGGGCAAGGACCTGACCCTGCGGGAACGGGCGTTCGTGGGGTGGATGGCGCCGCGCGGCATCGTCGCGGCCTCCACCGCGGCGGCCTTCGCCGCGTCCCTCGTCCGGCTCGGGCTGCACGGCGCCTCAAAGATCCTCCCCATCACCTTCCTGGTCATCGTCTCGACGGTCGCGCTCTACGCCCTCACCGCCGCTCCCGTGGCCCGGCTGCTCGGCGTCGCCCGACCGAACCACACCCGACCCCTCCTGGTGGGCGGCGCCCCGTGGACGGTCGCGCTGGGCAAGGCCCTGCGGTCGGCCGGCCTCGACGTGCAGATGTGGGCGGGGCAGGGTGACGAGCGCGAGCGGATCAAGGAGGCCGGACTCATCCTGGCCCCAGGGGACCTGCTGGCGACGGCGACCAACCCCCGGGCACGACTGGAGGGGGTCAACGCCGTCTTCCTCCTCACCGACGACGACGATTTCAACGCCCTCGCCTCGGTGATGGTCGAGGACAACGTCGAGGGCCCCGTCTACCGGGTGGGACCGCCCCAGGAGAACCACGGTGTCGTCGCCCCCTACACGGGCGGCGCCGTCCTGTTCGGCGGAACCCTCCTGCGGCACGTCCTGGCAGAGCGGTACGAGCGGGGCGCGCGGTTCCTCATCCGGCCCGCCTCCGATCCGCTCCCTCCGGGACACCGCACCCTGTTCGTGGTCCACGGCGACGGCCGACTGGAGCCCTTCGACGAGGACCGGCCCCTCGCCCCGCAGGAAGGTGACGTCTTCGTGGCGCTCAGCCCGGTGCCCGGTTCAGGGTCTCGTCCAGGGTGATGGCCGCGTCGATGAGGGCGAGATGGGTGAAAGCCTGCGGGAAGTTGCCGAGCTGTCGGCCCGTCAGGCCGATCTCCTCGGAGAACAGGCCCAGGTGGTTGGCGTACGTCATCATCTTCTCCAGCACGAGCCTGGCCTGATCCGTCCGGCCGGCCCGGGCCAGGGCGTCGACGTACATGAACGTGCACAGGGAGAAGGTGCCCTCGGAGCCGCGCAGACCGTCGGGCGACGCCTCGGGGTTGTAGCGGTAGACCAGGCTGTCGGTGACGAGCTCCCGGTCCATCGCGTCCAAGGTGGACGTCCACATGGGGTCGTCGGGGGTGATGAAGCCGACCGTCGGCATCCGCAGCAGCGAGGAGTCGAGCACATCGCTGCCGTAGTGCTGGACGAACGCGCTGCGCCCCGGGTCCCAGCCCTTCGCGAGGATCTGCTCGTAGATGTTGTCGCGCTCGGCGGCCCATCGGCCGCTCTCCGCCGGCCGGCCGTGCTGCACCGCCAGCCGCAGCGCGCGGTCGAACGCGACCCAGGACATGACCCGGCCGTAGGTGAAGTGCTGGCGCCCGCCACGGGTCTCCCACAGGCCCTCGCCGGCCTGGTCCCAGTGGTCCACGAGCCAGTCGAGCAGGGTGCGCAGCGAGTTCCAGCCGTGGATGTCCAGGTGGATGCCGTGCTTGTGGGCGAAGGAGATGCTGTCGAGCGCCTCGCCGTAGATGTCCAACTGCAGTTGGGTCGCCGCGCCGTTGCCGATGCGCACCGGGGCGGATCCCTGGTAGCCCTCCCAGTGGTCCAGGGTCTCCTCGTAGAGATCGGAGGAACCGTCCACCCGGTACATGATGTTCAGCGGGCCGGTGTCGGTGTCACGGCCGGCCTTCTCCTTCACCCGGTCGCCCAGCCAGCCGATGAACGCCCTCGCCTCCTCCGTGAACCCCAGCCCCAGCAGGGCGTAGACGGAGAAGGAGGCGTCTCGGATCCAGGTGAACCGGTAGTCCCAGTTGCGCTCGCCGCCCAACTGCTCCGGCAGCCCCGCCGTGGGGGCGGCCACCAGGGCGCCGGTGGGCGCGTACGTCATCAACTTCAGGGTCACGGCGGAGCGTTCCACCGTCTCGCGCCACCGGCCCGTGTACCGGGACTGGCGGAGCCACGACCGCCAGAACCCCCGGGTTTCGTCGAAGAGCTCCTGGAACTCCTCGACGCGGATCTCGCGCGGCGGACCCTCCGCGGCCGACTCCATGACCAGCCCCCGCTGTTGTCCGGCCTCGAGAGCGAGCGAGACGCTCAGGTCGTGCTCGTCCGTGAGGGTGAGGGCGTGCACCACCCGTTCGTCTTCCGGTTCCCGCACCAGGCTGATGGTGAGTTCCAGGTCGTCCGAGGCGAACACCGCCCCGTTCCGGCTGATCTGCGCGGTGTGGGGCTTGCGGCCGTAGTCGAACCGCGGGGCGATCTCGACGTCGAAGGTCATGCTGCCGCGTACGCACCGGAGCATGCGGACCAGGCAGTGACGGTCCGTGGCCGTCCCTCCGGTCACCGGCATGAAGTCGATCACCTCACCGGCACCGGATTCGGTCATGAACCGCGTCACGAGGATCGCGGTGTCCGGGAGGTACAACTGCTTCGTGGTGTACGTCCGGTCCGCGGGCCTCACCGAGAAGTGCCCGCCCTTCTCCCAGTCGAGGAGGGCTCCGAACACGCTGGGCGAGTCGAAACGCGGGCAGCAGAACCAATCGATCGTTCCGTCCGTGGTCACCAGGGCCGCGGTCTGCAGATCTCCGATCAGGCCATGGTTCTCGATCAGCGGGTAGTCAGTCATCGGGTGACCCCTTCCGACGCCACCCAGTCAGCGTAGGCGTGAAGTTCCCGGGGAGCCCGTCGAGCGCCGTGCCCCTGCGTCTCCCGCCCACCGCCCTTAGCATGGGAAGGCACGAACCGGACGTCCGGGCCGCGACGCACCACCGAATCCGGAGGCTGCCGTGCTGCCGAACTTCGTCGCGCCGACTCCCGAAGCCCGCGAGGGCCCCGGGTGTGGACCGCACGGGGGCGGACGATGATGTCCTGGGCGGCCCGCTTCCGGCTGCGGCAGTACGCCAAGGCAAGCCTGTGGATCATGCCCCTGCTCGGACTCGTGCTGGGGGCGTTGCTCGCGGAATGGACCGCCGGGACGCAGGGAGCGGGCTGGCTGCCGGACAACTGGCAGTACTCCGCGACGACGGCGAGCAGTGTGCTCAGTTCCGTCGTCGGATCCATGGTCGCGCTGCTGGGGTTCGTCGTCACCATCGGCGTACTCGTCGTCCAGCAGGCCACGGGAACGCTGTCCCCCCGGTACATGCGCCTGTGGTACCGCGACCGTCTGCAGAAGGCCGTACTGGCCACCTTCACCGGAACGTTCGCGTACGCCTTCTCCCTGCTGCGCAAGATCGAGTCGGACGCCGTTCCCGATCTGGGCGTGACCCTGTCCGGCGTGGCGGTCTCCGTCAGCCTCATGCTCCTGCTGATCTACCTCAACCGGTTCACCCACAACCTCCGCCCCGTGGCCATCGCCGACCTGGTGGGACGTCTGGGCGAGAAGGTGCTCGACCGCGCGACGGTACGCATCCGACGCTCCTCGGCGCGCGACGAGGCTTCCGTGCCGCCCGCCGGTCCGGTGGCCCGGATCCGGTCCGAACGGGGCGGCGTCATCCAGGCGTTCGACGCGGCGGGGCTGATCGCCACCGCCGTCCGTCACGACTGCGTCCTCGTACTGGCCCACCAGGTCGGCGACTTCGTGCCGCCCGGCACCACCCTCGTCGAGGCCCACGGCTCCGCGCGGACGCCCGACCCGCGGAGGCTGAACGGGCTGGTCGCCCTCGGAACCGAACGCACCATCGAGCAGGATCCCGCCTTCGCCCTGCGCGTCCTCGTCGACATCGCCATCCGAGCCCTCTCGCCCGCCGTGAACGACCCCACGACCGCCGTGCAGGTGCTGAACCACGTCGACACGTTCCTGCACCTCCTCGGCCGGGCCCGGCTCCGGGGCCGGTACGTCCTCGCCGACGACGAGGGCCGGGCCCGCCTGGTGGTGCCGGGCCGCGGCTGGGAGGACTACCTCCAGCTCGCCGTTACCGAGATCCGCGAGTACGGGGCCACGTCCCTGCAGGTGTGCAGGCGGCTCCGCGCGCTGCTGGAGGACCTGCTGGCGACTCAGCCGGCCGAGCGCCTGCCGGCGGTACGCGCGGAACTCGTCCTCCTGGAGGAAGCCGTCCGGCGGGCGTTCCCCGAACCCGCCCGGCGCGCCTGCGCGGGGACGGCCGACCGGCAGGGCATCGGCGGTGGCCGGGCTCCCGGCAGCGAACCCTCTCGATGACCGGTCATCCCTGCGGTCCGGTGCGCGCGGCGTCACCCGGATCCGGGGCCCCGGGAGGAACAGCGCGGCGGCGAGCCCGACGAGCCCGACGGCGGCGAGGGCGATCATGGCGGCGGCGTAGGCACCGGTACTGAGTCCGGCGACGAGGGTCGTGTCGCCCTGCTGCGACGACGACTGCTTTTCGGGTCAGCGCCAAACCAGCACGGGAGTCAGCACCGCACCGTCGAAGACGGGCACACGGTGCAAGCCGGGCACCCCGCTTTGGGGGTGCCCGGCGGCACTTGGCGGTGGAGGTCGCAGCCGGGATGGTGGCCGTACTCACCCCGCCGCCCAGAACTATGGTGTTCCCCCACATACGCCTGTGACCTGCGCGCTTTTACGGTGTGGCGACACGACAACGTCCCCGTGACCCGCTCGGAAGTGGTGACCATGGCCGCCTCGGCAACCGCTCCAACACCCCCCGGCTCCATCAAGCGCATCATCGCCGCCAGCCTCATCGGCACCACCGTCGAGTGGTACGACTTCTTCCTCTACGGCTCCGCCGCCGCGCTCGTCTTCAACAAGCTGTTCTTCCCCAGCAGCGAACCGCTCGTCGGCACCCTCCTCGCCTTCCTCACCTACGCCATCGGCTTCGCCGCCCGGCCGCTCGGCGGCGTGGTGTTCGGCCACTACGGTGACAAGATCGGCCGCAAGAAGCTGCTCGTCCTCAGCCTGCTCATGATGGGCGGCGCCACCTTCGCCATGGGTCTGCTGCCCACCCACGCCGGCATCGGAGTCGGCGCGCCGATCCTGCTGACCGTGCTGCGCCTGATCCAGGGCTTCGCCCTCGGCGGCGAGTGGGGCGGGGCGGTGCTGATCGTCTCCGAGCACGGAGATGACGAGAACCGCGGGTTCTGGGCCTCCTGGCCGCAGGCCGGCGCCCCCGGCGGCAATCTGCTCGCCACCGGTGTCCTCGCGCTGCTGGCCGCCGTCCAGTCCGACGAGGCCTTCCTCGCCTGGGGCTGGCGCATCCCGTTCCTGCTGTCCGGCGTCCTCGTCGTGATCGGGCTCTGGATCCGGGTGTCGGTCTCCGAGTCGCCCGTCTTCCTGGAAGCGCAGGCCAAGGCCGCCGAGCAGGCGGCGGCCGGCGTCAAGGAGAAGCTGCCCGTGGCGGAGGTGTTCCGGACGAACTGGCGCGGCGTGCTCACCGCGATCGGCACGCGCCTCGGTGAGAACATCTCGTACTACATCCTCACCGCCTTCCTCCTCGTGTACGTCACCACCCACCTCGGGCTGTCCAAGAGCAACGGTCTGAACGCGGTTCTGATCGGCTCCGCCGTCCACTTCGTCACCATCCCGGCCTGGGGTGCCCTCTCCGACCGCATCGGCCGCCGCCCCGTCACCCTGATCGGCTCGGTCGGCATGATCGGATGGGCCTTCGCGTTCTTCGCCATGCTGGACACGAAGTCCTTCCCTGCCATAGCCGCGGCCGTCACCATCGGACTCCTCTTCCACGGAGCCATGTACGGCCCGCAGGCAGCCTTCATCTCCGAGATGTTCGACACCGGCGTGCGCTACTCCGGCGCCTCGATGGGCTCCCAGCTCGCCTCCATCATCGGCGGCGCCCTCGCCCCGATCATCGCGGTCGAACTCCTCAAGGACTACGACGCGTCGCTGCCCATCTCGATCTACCTGGCGGCCGCCGTGGCCATCACCACCGTGACCGTCCTCGTCGCCAAGGAGACCCGCGGTCGCAGCCTGGCTCAGGACCACGCCCCGGCCGGCGCCGCCACGCTCCCGGGCAGCCGCCGGACGGATCAGCGATCGGCCTCCGCCACCGGGTGAGTCGTCCGGCCCCCCGCATCGGCCCGGCCAGGGACCGATGCGGGGGGCGTCCGCGCCCGCACAGCAGCACGCACGCGACCACGGAGAACGCCCCCATGCCCACCACCACCCCGAAGCGCCCCGGTACCGGGCAGCCGTGGACCGCCCTGCGCCACCTCCTCCACCTCCTCGACCTGCTCGCACAGGGCGCGCCGCCCGAACACTTCACCCGCCCCGCCGAAGACGCCGCGGGCGCGGGCGCGGACGTGTCCGAGGCCGAGGCCGCGGCGATCGCGGACGCGACCCGGGTGGCGCTGCGGATACGCCGCACGCTCAGCCAGCACCGCCGGCGCGAGGCCGAGCTCGCCGCCCTCTTCGACACCGCCGGAGACCTCGCCGGGCTCCGGGACCTGGACGCCGTACTGAAGGCCATCGTCCACCGGGCCAAACTGCTCCTGGGCACGGACGTCACGTACCTGTCCCTCAACGACGACGAGGCCGGCGACACCTACATGCGGGTCACCGACGGCTCCGTCTCCGCCGCGTTCCAGCAGGTGCGCCTCGGCATGGGCGAGGGGCTGGGCGGACTCGTCGCCGAATCCGCCCGCCCCTACACCACCGGCGACTACCGCGAGGACACCCGCTTCAAGCACACCCGTACGATCGACCGCGCCGTCATCGAAGAGGGGCTGCACGCCATTCTCGGCGTACCCCTGCGCCTGGGCGCCTGGGCGCCCGGGTGATCGGCGTCCTCTACGCCGCAGACCGCAACGCCCGCACCTTCACCCCCGACGAGGTCGCCCTGCTCTCCTCCCTTGCAGACCACGCGGCCATCGCCATCGACGGCGCCCGCCTGCTGGACGAGACCCGCACCGCGCTGGTCGACCTCAACGCGGCCTCACAGACCATCGAGGCGCACAGCGAGGCCATGCGGCGCGCCGAGGAGGCCCACGACCGGCTGACCGACCTCGTGCTCCGCGGCGGCGACATCACCGACGTGGCCACCGCCATCGGCGGCATCCTCCGCGGCGGCACCCTCATCCACGACGCGGACGGCGGCGAACTCGCCCGAGCGGGCACCGACACCCTCCTCCCGCCCCCGCAGGCCGTCGCCGCCTCCCGGGCCGGGGGACGGGCCGTACCCGTGGACGGGACCTGGGTGTGCGCCGTACTCGCCGGCCACGAACTCCTCGGCAGCATCGCCCTCACCGGCCGCCCCGACCTCGGCGAAGCGGACCGGCGGCTCTTCGAACGGGCCAGCGTCGTCACCGCCCTGCTCCTGCTCCTGCGCCGCTCCGTGGCGGAAACCGAGGACCGCATCCGCGGCGAGCTCCTGGGCGACCTGCTCACCCGGGCCGCCGACCCCGGCACCCTCGCGGCCCGCGCCCGGCGGCTCAAGGTCGACCTCGGCGACCCGCACACCGTCTTCGTCATGCACGCCCCCGCCGTTCCCCGGCCCCGGCTGCTGGCCGCCGCCGCCCGGACCGCGCACACCCGCCACGGACTGGCCGGCACGCACCACGAGGAGGTGGTCTTCGTCTGCCCGACCGACGACCCCAGCGCCGGCGCCGCGCACCTCGCCGAGGAACTGGGGCAGGCCCTCGCCGCGCCGGTCACGGTCGCCGCCGCCGGACCCGTCACGGGCCCGGACGGCTTCGCCGACGCGCACGCGGAAGCCCTGCGCTGCCTGTCCGCCCTCCAGGCCCTCGGCCACGAGGGGCGCGGAGCCGCCCTGGCCGACCTGGGCTTCGTCGGCGTGCTCCTCGGAGACCGGGCCGACCTGCGCGGCTACGTCCAGCAGACCCTGGGCCCGATCCTCGACTACGACGCCAAGCGCGGCACCGACCTCCTGCACACCCTCCAGGTGTACTTCGCCACCGGGATGAACCAGACGAAGGCGCGCGAGGCGCTGCACGTCCACATCAACACCGTCGTACAGCGCCTGGACCGCATCGGGCAACTCCTAGGCCGGGACTGGCAGCGCCCCGAGAGGGCACTCGAGCTCCAGCTCGCCCTCCGTATCGCGCAGGTGTCGCCGACGTAGGCGTAGGGCCAGGGCCAGGGCTAGGGCAGCTTCGCGAAGGGCGACAGGAAGGCCCGTGCACCAGGGGTGTCCAGGCGGTACGAGACGTTCGTGGCGTAGCACGGCCCGTCACCGGTGATGGTGGTGGCGACCAGGGTCCGCTCGCCGTCCACCGTGGCGAAGTTGGGGCCGCCCGAGTCCCCGTAGCAGGCCCCGCCGTTGCCCTGGGGCGCCGTCATGCCCAGGCGTACCCAGGCGTCGTTGAGGGCGTTGAACGTGACGGGCGCCTTCATGCGGACGCCTCCGCCGGGGTGGGTGTGGCCGCCGGGGCCGCGCAGCGCCTCCTGGGTTCCGTACCCGGCGACCGAGAAGGGGGTGTTCTGGAGCCCCCGCGGGCCCAGCGCGTCGAGCGCCCCGGCCTTGGGGAGTGCGGCCGGGGTGAAGGTCCAGCGGGCCCCGACCCGGGCGGCGGGCAGTTCGATCACGGAGATGTCGTGGTCGTCCGCGGCCGGGCCGGGGTAGTCGGGATGGGTGTGCGCGACGCCCGCGACGGCGACGGCCGCAGCCACGGCCGCCGGGTCGCCGGGGTGTTCGGCCGCCGCCGCGTCGAGCCCGGCCTGCACGTCCTGGTCGAGTGAGACGTAGAACTTCACGTTCGCCGGCCAGTCGGTGGTGCAGTGCGCGGCGGTCAGGAAGGTGTCCGCGTCGATCATCGTGCCGGAGCAGACCCAGTCGACCCGGTCGGGGGTGGCGGGGTCGTCGTCGTTGTCCCAGGTGGCGACGAGGGCGCCCACCTCCGTGCGCTCCGGTGCGGGAGCCGCGTTGTACGAGTTGATCGCGGAGGACGGCAGGGCCGCGCCGAGGACGAGCGCGCAGGCGGCGGCGGAGACGGCACTCAGACGTGCGGGTACGGCAGTCAAGGGAAGCCCTTCGATGTCGTGGGGTCGGGGTCCTCCTGTGGGGTGACCGACAGTGAAGCGCGGGCGGCCGTCCGCGGCAAGAGTGGCGGGATTCTTTGGCTGTGGCTTGACCGTTTTCCTGTGGCGGGAGGGGAGTTGGCGAGGATTTGCGGTTCGTGGGCCATGGCCGGCGCCGTATGGCGGTTTGCCTAAACCCTTTAGGCAATTGCATACTTCCTTCAGGCAGACGAAGGAGTGGTGATGGCGGGACGGGTAGGGCTGACCGGGGAGCGGCTGGTGGAGGCCGGCGCGGAGCTCGCGGACGAGCTCGGCTTCGAGCGGGTGACGCTGTCGGAGCTCGCCCGGCGCTTCGACGTCAAGGTGGCCAGCCTGTACTCGCACGTGAAGAACTCGCACGAGCTGAAGACCCGGATCGCGCTGCTGTCGCTGGAGGAAATGGCCGACCGGGCCGCCGACGCCGTGGCCGGGCGGTCCGGCAAGGACGCCCTCGCCGCGTACGCGGGTGTCTTCCGCGACTACGCCCGCCTGCACCCCGGCCGGTACGCCGCGACCCAGTACCCGCTCGACACCGAGACCGCCCTCGCCAGTGCCGGCGTACGGCACGCGCGCATGACCCGGGCCATCCTGAGGGGCTACGACCTCGCGGAACCCGAGGAGACCCACGCCGTCCGGCTGCTCGGCAGCCTCTTCCACGGCTACGTCAGCCTCGAGAACGCCGGCGGCTTCAGCCACAGCGCCCCCGACAGCCAGGAGAGCTGGGTGCGCGCCGTCGACGCCCTCGACTCGCTGCTGCGCAACTGGCCCGCCGCACCCTGACCGCCCGCCCAGCCCAGGGCGCCCCGAACGACCCGCAGGAGCAGACGATGACCACGGATCCGCGCTGGATCACCACCCCGATCACCGCCGAACTGCTGCGCGGTGCCATCGAGCTGGAGCGCACCGCGCAGGGACTGCTGCCTCACCGGCTCCCGGCCCGGGCCCGAGCCCAGTGCGCCGACGGGCAGTTGGCCATGGTCGAGGCCCAGCCCTCCGGCGTGCGGGTGGCGTTCCGCACCCGGGCCACCGCCGTCGAACTCGACACCCGGCCCACCAAGCGCGTCTACGCGGGCGCGCCGCCCCGGCCGGACGGCGTGTACGACCTGTTCGTCGACGGCCGCCTCGCCGCGCAGGGCACGGCCGACGGCGGCAACACCCTCCTCATCGACATGCGGGACGGGAGCACGGAGCTTCGGCCGGGCCCGCCCTCCACCGTCCGCTTCGCCCCCGCGACCGCCCTGTCCGGCGCCGTCAAGGACGTGGAGATCTGGCTGCCGCACGACGAGAACACCGAGGTGCTCGCCCTGCGCACCAACGCCCCGGTGGAACCTCCGGCCGACCGCAGCCGCCCGGTCTGGCTGCACCACGGCAGTTCGATCAGCCACGGTTCCAACGCCACCAGCCCCAGCGCGATCTGGCCGGCGCTCGCGGCGTCGCTCGGCGGCGCGGAGCTGGTGAACCTCGGGTTCGGCGGCAGTGCGCTGCTCGACCCCTTCACCGCCCGCACGATGCGCGACACCCCCGCCGATCTCATCAGCGTCAAACTGGGGATCAACCTGGTCAACCTCGACCTGATGCGCCGACGTGCCTTCGGCCCGGCCGTGCACGGCTTCCTCGACACCATCCGCGAAGGCCACCCCACGGCGCCGCTGCTCGTCGTCTCACCGATCCTGTGCCCGATCCACGAGGACACCCCGGGGCCCACCGCCCTCGACCAGGACTCCCTGGCCACCGGCAGGTTGACGTTCAGGGCCACCGGCGACCCGGCGGAGACCGCCGCCGGCAAGCTGACCCTGAACGCCATCCGGCAGGAACTGGCCCGCATCGTGGGGGAGCGGTCCGCCGACGACGAGAACCTTCACTACCTCGACGGACGGGAGCTGTACGGAGCCCCGGACGCACCCCGACTGCCCCTGCCCGACAACCTCCACCCGGACACCGCGACCCACCGCCTCATCGGCGAACGCTTCGCGGAACTGGCGTTCGCCGACGGCGGGCCGTTCAGGGGGAAGGGCTGACCTGGAGGGTCGTACGGGCGCCGCCCGAGTCCTCCTTCACCACCGTGATCCGGGTCCCGGTGTCCGGGACCCGGACACCGAGCTGAGGCAGCTCGGCGTTCCAGTACGAGCCGTGGCGGTCGTCGAACACGGCCACCCCCGGCCGCGACGGGACCACCACCGGCGTGCCCGCCTTGTGCAGCACGATCCGGTCGCTCGCCCGCAGGGAGAACGGCGCGTCGAAGGTCTGGGCGCGCGCGTTGAGCAGCGTGCCGTCCGCGAACCGCAGCGGCTGCGGGCGGGCGTCGACCGGCAGCAGCATTCCGCCGCCCGGGTGGGCCTTGGTGGTGTTGTCGCTGTAGGCGGTGTCCCAGAGCCAGATCAGCACGCCCTGCTGGTAGGGGTAGAACTCCACCGTGTCCCCGCCGAAACCGAAGTTGTACGGGCCGGACTTCAGCAGGCTGCCGTAGCCCGTGTAGCGGCGGTTCTCCGCGAAGTAGGCGCGCGGGTGCTCCGCGATGCCCGCCCGGCCCTCCGTGCGCGACCACTTGTGCGCCGTCCAGCCGTTGGCGCCCTGCTCCGCGCCGTCGCGCAGCAGCTCCCGGCCGCCGTCCGCCGTGATCCGGATGTCGTCGAAGGTGACGCCCTTGCCGTGGGTGTTGCTGTCCGAGGTCACGCGCAGCCGCAGCTGGACGCTCCGCCCGGCGAACCGGTCGAGCGGGATGGCGAGTTCGCGCCGGCCGGACGAGGAGCCGGAGACCCCCCTCTCCGGGATGGCGGCCCCGTCGACCGTGCCCGGCAGCGGCGCCCAGATCACTCCGCCGTCCGTGGAAGCCTCCACCGTCAGGAAGTCGAAGTCCTGCTCGATGTCGTACCAGACGCGCGCGTCGAGCCGCGCGGAGCCGGCCCCCGTGAGGTCGACCGTACGCCCGAGGGTGTTGTCCATGAAGTCGCCGGTGCCGCTCCACCACTGACTGGCGCCCTCGTACGGGTCGGTCAGCTCGGTACGGGTCACGGAGGGCGGCAGGTGGACCAACAGGGCCTGCGGATCCTCGGTGTTGTAGCCGGACACGCCCAGCACCGCGCGGGTCTTGCGGCCCGCGTCGGCCTCCGTGTACTCCAGCCAGCCGAGCTGGAGCTTGCTCCACGGGTCGAGGTCGCCGGGGAACTCGCCCGTGGTGTTGGCGCCCTTGCCGAGGTAGGAGGCCGAGGACATCAGGGACCAGAAGTTGACGCTGTTGTCCCCGTCCGAGCTGTACAGGTCGGGCAGGCCCAGATCATGGCCGAACTCGTGGGCGAACAGCCCGGCTCCGCTGTTCTCGCCGCCCGTGAGGTAGTCACCGGCCCAGATGCCGGTGTCGCCGACGGGTGTGCCGCCGGCCTTGTTGCCCTCGGGGCCCGCGCTGCCCGCCTGGTTCCAGTACGCGAACCAGCGGTGCGCCCAGACGGCGTCCTTGCCCTGCGCGCCGCCGCCCCAGGTCTGGTCTTTGCCCGCGTGCACGACGACCAGGTGGTCGAGGTAGCCGTCGGGCTCGTCGAAGTTCCCGTCGTGGTCGGCGTCGTAGCGGTCCCACACGTCGTACTCGGCGAGCTGCGCCTTGATCTGCCCGGGCGTACGGCCCTTCGCGCGCTCGGCGTCGTACCAGGCGGTGGTGGCGTCCCGGATCATGTCCCAGTTGGTGCGGCACTGGCCCGGCTCGGTGCAGTTGTCGGTGCCGTAACGGGCCTCGTTGAAGGGGAGCTTGACCCAGTCGGTGACGGTGCCGTCCAGGTCGTAGCGGCCGGAGGACTGGAGCCGGTAGTAGGCGCGCAGGGAGGCCGATCCGGGCTCGGTGGAGAAGAACTGCCGCTGGTAGTAGTCGCGTCCGAAGTCGCTGCGCCACAGCGTGTGGTTGTCGTCCCGGGCGGGCTTTCCGATGGTGTTGTGCAGCGGCCCCGGGGTGCCGCCGAAGCGGGGGTCCGTCTGGTCGCCGAACTCGGCGAGGATGACGAAGACCTTGTCCTTGCGCTCCTGGGCGAGTTCGACGTACCGCTTGCCGATCTTCGCGGTGCGGGGGAGGGTGCCGTCCGCCTCCGCGCGCAGGCCTTCGGCGCCGCCGCCCGCCGCGACGCCTTCGAGGGCCTGGCGGCGCAGGGCTTGACGCTGGAGTTCCAGCGGGGCGGGCGGGGGAGCGGCGGCGTGCTCGGCCCGCGGCCCGCCGAGGGGTGGCGCGGGCGGCGGGGTGGCGGCGAGCGCGGGGGTGGAGAGGAGGGTGAGGGCGGCGAGGGATATCGCCGCTCCCACCGCAGCGAGTCTGCGCAACGTGGCGTGCCTTTCCGTGAATTGAGCCCGGCGGTGAACCGAAGCGCGGGTAATATTTCACATGTGACAGGTGATGGATAGATGCGCGCCGTCGCCCTCTCCCTGATGGGCCCCGCCGCGGACCGGCCTCGCGGGTGCGCCGCCCGGTACCCAAGCCCTCCATCAGCGGGTCTTCCGTCGGGGATCTCTGTTCGTAATAGCCAAATGGCCATCTGATCTATTACCTTCTGTGGTGGGGGAAGCCCCGGCCGCGCGGAGTCGCCGTGTGCCCGGAGTGACGTGCGGAGGGGAGGTGTGCCTTGATCGAGCGCTATGCGCGGCCTGAGATGGCGGCGCTGTGGACCGAACGCTCCAAGTGCGAGACGTGGGCCCGCGTCGAGGTGCTGGCCTCCACGGCACAGGCCGCACTGGGGCTCGTACCGGACGGGGCGCTGGCCGACATCCGGCGGGCACCGGTGCCCGAGGTGTCACGGATCCGGCAGCTGGAGGCGGAGCGGGACCACGAGATCCTCGCGTTCCTGGCCGCGTACACCGAGACGATGCCGGCCGACTCGGCGCGCTGGGTCCATCACGGCATGACCAGCTACGACCTCGTCGACACCGCCCAGGGCCACCTGCTGGCCCGCTCCATGGACCTCGTCCTCGACGCCGCCCACGCCTTCACCCGCGTCCTGGCGGACCGGGCCCTGGAGCACTGGGACACGGTGTGCATCGCCCGCACCCACGGGATCCACGCCGAGCCGACCACCTTCGGGCAGAAGCTCGCCGTCCACGCCCACGCCATGCACCGCTGCCTGACCCGGCTGGCCGACGCCCGCACGGCAGTGGCGGTGGGCACCGTCTCCGGGCCCGTCGGCACGTACTCCCACATCTTGCCGCAGGTCGAGTAGTACGTGTGCGGGCAGCTGGGACTGGGCGTGGAGCCGATCCCGACGCAGGTCGTCGCCCGGGACCGGCACGCGCAGCTGCTGTCCGCGCTCGCGATCACCGGCGCGGTGGTGGAGCAGTTCGCCCTGGAGATGCGCATGCTCCAGCGCACGGAGGTGCGCGAGGTCGACGAGCCCCGCAGCAGCGCCTACCAGGGGTCGAGCGCCATGCCCCACAAGCGCAACCCGACCACCAGCGAGCGCCTGTGCGGACTCGCCCGCCTCCTGCGCGCCAACGCGGGAGCCGCGTACGAGAACATCGCCCTGTGGCACGAACGGGACCTGCGGCACTCCTCGGTGGAGCGCGTCGTCCTGCCCGACAGCCTGACCGCGGCCCACTACCAGCTGGTCAGCGCGGCCGAGGTGCTCAGCGGCCTGGAAGTCTTCCCCGACCGCATGGCCCGCAACATCGACGCGACCCACGGCCTGGCCTTCTCCTCCGAGGTCTTCCTCGGCCTCGTGGCCGAAGGCGCGGAGCGCGAGCGGGCGTACCGCCTCGTCCAGGCGGCCGCCGACGAAACCTGGCGTACGGAAACCCCGCTGGCCGAAGCGCTGGCGGCGCGCGGCGTCACCGTCCCCACTGAACTCCTCGACCCCCGGCGCTTCCTCACCAACCGGAACCACCTCAAGTCCCGACTCGAAGAACTCGGCAAGGAGCTGCAGCAGCATGTGGAAGTGTGAACAGGTCATCGGCGGCGCCCTCGACGTCGAGGAAGCGGCCGCCCTCTACCGGGCGTCCACCCTCGCCGAGCGCCGCCCCGTTGCGGACACCGGACGCTTCACCCGGATGCTCGCCGACGCCAACCTCGTCGTCGTCGCCCGTGACGAGGACGGCCGGCTCATCGGCATCGCCCGCTCGATGACCGACGGCGCCTACGCCACCTACCTCAGCGACCTCGCGGTCGACGCCGCGTACCAGGGCAAGGGCGTGGGCCGCGACCTCATCCGCGCCACCCGGGAGGCCGCACCCCAGGCCAAGCTGATCCTCCTGTCGGCCCCGGCGGCCGTGGACTACTACCCGCACATCGGGTTCACCGCCCACAATTCCGCCTGGACCATGGACGGCCCGTCCACCGCGTCCTGACCCCCGATCAGCCGCCCCCCCCGCAGGACGGAACCGCGTGACATCCGAGACCCGAACCCCGGCCCTGTGGCTGCGCGCCGCCGGGGCCGCCGCCCTCTACGCCGTCGCCGCCTTCATGCTGCTCCTGAGCGTCCCGGCGATGGGCAGGGAGCTGACCCCGACGTCCGACCAGGACGTCCGGGGCGGAGCGCACTTCTGCCTCGTCCTGTCGACGCTCTTCCTGGTCATGACGGCCGTGGTGGCACGCAAGTGGAAGGCGGCGCGGGCAGTGTGCCTGCTGCACCTCGTCGTCACGCTGTACGTGTGGACGCAGGTGCCCGCCCTGTTCCAGCCGTGAGCCGGCCGCTGCGGCGCAGGTCGCCGGGGGTGGCGCCGTACCAGCGCTGGACCGCGCGGCGCAGCGCGCGGGCGTCGGCGTAGCCGCTCCGGGCGGCGATCGCGTCGATGCCGAGGTCGGTGTCGTGGAGCAGGCGCGTGATGTGGGCGCGGCGCACGGTCTCGGCCTCGTGGCTCCATGTGGTGCCGTGCTCGTCGAGGCGGCGCTGGAGGGTCCGCGTGCTGAGGGCCATGCGCCGCGCCACGCTGGACAGCGTGGGAGCGCCCTCGTCCTGGGCGGCCGAGGCGAGGGCGGTGCGGAACAGGTCCAGCCAGTCGTGCAGGGGGATCGAGGTGGCGAGCGTCTGCTCGGCGTGTCTTCGAAGGACGGCCGACAGGCCGGGCTGGGCGTGCGGGTTCGGGGCGCTCAGGTCGGTGGCGAGGAAGGTGATCGAGCTGTTCGGGGCCTCGAACTCGATGGTGCGCGTGCCGTACAGCTCGGCCAGGGCGTCATGGCGGCGGGGTGCCTCGGTGGCCAGGGCGACGCGGAGCGGAACGAGGCGGCGCTGCGCGGCCTCACCGAGCCGCCGCTGGTAGAGGGCGAGCGCGTAGGCGCGGATCGCGCAGGCCGCCTCGTAGGTCACATCGGCGTGGTTGACGTGGCTGATGGTGATCTGCGCGCCGTCCTCGGTGATCCGCAGGGCGTCCGTGCGGGTGTCGGCCACGGCGGCGAAGTAGGCGGAGGCGTCCCGGATCCCTTCGAGCGGGGTGGGCGCGGAGGTGATCAGGTAGTCCCAGACCCCGAGGGCGCCGATGCCCGACTGCTGCGCCAGTACCAGGGAGAGTTCGGTCCAGGGAGCGCGCGTGGTCGTCAGTTCGGCGATGCGGATGGCCGTGGCCGCGGGGGTCCGGCACAGGTCGTCGTTGAGGTGCTCGGGCGCCAGGCCCAGCAAGTGGGCGTATCCGTGCGGCGGGACGCCCAGCAGGCGGGCGGCGTTGACGCTGAGACGGGTGAGGGCGGAGGAGGTTGTTCCCTGATGCGCGTGCGAGACCACGGGGGCTGAGCATAGAGCAGCGTGAATTACCAGATCATCGCCGGGCCCCGGGTCCTGTTGCTCCGTCATGGCGCGGAAGGTCCCCTCGGTGGCGCGTGCTGCCCTGGGGCGGGGGATCCTTCCGGCCATAACGTGGTGCGTGCTCGCTCGTGCGGGCAGTCCGGCGCGGTGCGGCTGGTCAGCCCGCGGCTCGGCCGAGGATCGGAGCTCCCCCACGGGGGTGGGGGGCTCGGCATCCCGTGGTGGTGGACCCGCCGCCGACGCGGACCTCACGGGTGCTCATGTCACGGCTGCGGGCGGGACTTCGGCGCGCTCAGGGCCCGGCGCCGTCCAGCACCAGGTCGACCAGGCGTGGCGCGATGTCCTCGTCCAGCGGCTCTCCGGTGAGCAGGATCCGTGCGAGCAGGGGGCCGGTGATGGCCTCCACCAGGAGGTGCGGGTCGGTGTCGGCGGCCAGTTCGCCGCGGTCGATGCCGCGCCGCACCAGGAGCTCCGCACGCTCGAAGCGGGCCTGCCAGTAGGCGCGCCGGCCCTCCTCCAGGGCGCCTTCCTCGCGGACCGTTCCCAGCAGCAGGAGCGCGGTGCCCGCCGGTGTGGCGAAGAAGCGGGCGAGCGCCGTGAACAGCTCGTGCAGGTCCTCGCGGACGGTACCGGTGTCGGGTGCGGGAAGGGCTTGCTCGGTACGCGTGGCGAGCGCGTCGAAGATCAGATTTTCGCGGGTCTTCCAGCGCCGGTAGACGGAGGTCTCGTGCACGCCCGCCGCCCGGGCGACGGCCGCGACCGTGGTGGCGCCCAGGCCCTCGGAGGAGAGCAGGTCGACGGTCGCGGCCAGCACGGCCTGCCGCATCCGCTCCCCGCGCCGCTTCAGCGGCGGTGCCTCCGGCGTACCGGTCTTCTCGTCTTTCGTCACCCGGCAACGCTATCGCAAGGCCCCTTGCGATGCGTAGCGCATCGGCGTACGTTAGAACGCAAGTCGACTTGCGTTAGCTCTGGAACGTCAGCCAGGAATGGACCACCCCCCATGGAACTCATGCGCGCCGTGCGCCTGCACATCCCCTCACGCACCCTGACCGTCGACGAAGTGCCCGTCCCGACCCCCGGCCCCGGTCAGGTACTGGTCAAGGTGGAGGCGGCGGGCGTGTGCCTGTCCGACGTACACCTCATCGACGGCACCCTCACCCCCGCCCACCTCCAGGGCGACACCGTCACCCTGGGACACGAGGTCGCCGGCACCATCGCCGAGTGCGGACCGGAGGTCACCGGCTGGACGGCGGGCCGCCGGGTGGTCCTGCAGGCCGGTGAGGTCCGCGACGGCCGGGTCCTGACGCGGGGCGTCGACTACGACGGCGGCTGGGCGGGGTACGCGATCGCCGGCGCCGACACCCTCGTCGCCCTCCCCGAATCGATCCCCTTCGAGCAGGCCGCGATCATCCCGGACGCCGTCTCCACCCCATGGGCCGCCATCACCACCACCGCGGACGTACGCCCCGCCCAGGCCGCCGGGGTGTGGGGCATCGGCGGCCTCGGCGTGCACGCCGTCCAGCTGCTGCGCGCAGTCGGCGCCCACCCGATCGTCGCCGTCGACCCCGCCCCGGCCGCCCGCGACCGAGCCCTGGACTTCGGCGCCGACCTGGCCCTGGATCCGGCCGACCCGAGCCTGCCCGAGCGCGTCCTCGCCGCCACCCGCGGCCGCGCGCTGGACGTCGTGTTCGACTTCGCCGGAGTCGCCGCGGTACGGGAACAGGCGCTGCGCGTGCTCGGACCGAAGGGGCGCCTCGTCCTGGTCGGCCTGACCGACGCGCCGCTGACCGTCACCGACGGCACCCTCTTCAGCTACCTTCAGCACCAGATCCTCGGTCACTACGGATCCGCGGAGGACGCGGTGGCGCAGCTGATATCCCTGGCCGAAGGCGGCCGGCTGGACTTCTCCCGCTCCGTGAGCGACGTACTCCTGCTCGCCGACGCCGCCGAGGCCGTCGAGCGCCTGCGCACCAAGGACGGCGATCCCATCCGCCTCGTCCTGCGCCCCTGACCCCCTGCCCCTCCGGATCCCCCAGCCGCGACACCGCGACCCCTGGCCGTGCCCCGGCCGGCGCCGGCCGCGCGCGGCGGATGCCCAGCAGGGCGCCGGCCCTGCACCGCGCCCTCCCACGCATACGCATCGAAAGGCCGGTGTCACCGCACCGGAACCGATCGCGGCCGGCCCGGTGCAGGACGCCGCCGTTCCCGGCCCCGCCGGGCACATTCCCGTACGCGTCTACCGGCCCCCGACGCAGGGTCCCGTGCCGACGGTGGTGTTCTTCCACGGCGGCGGCTGGCTCACCGGCGACCTCGACTCGCACGACGACGTCGCGCGCAGGCTGTGCCGCGATGTGGAAGCCGTGGTCGTCGCCGTCGACTACCGGCTGAGCCCCGAGCACCCGTTCCCGGCCGGCTACGACGACTGCCTCGCCGCGGCCCGCCACGTCGCAGACCACATCGAGGACTGCGGCGCCCGCCCCGACAGACTCGCCCTGGCCGGCGACAGCGCCGGCGCGAACCTGGCCGCCGTCGTCGCCCTGGACTTCCGCGACGAGCGCCGCCCGCTTGCGGCCCAGCTCCTCGTCTACCCCGCCACCGACTTCGACGGCGACTACCCCTCGCGCACGCAGAACACCACCGGGTACGTCCTGAGCCACCAGGACATCCTCGACCTGCAACACCTCTACGCCGGCGACGACCCCGCGGTCCGCTCCTCGGCCCGCGTCTCCCCGCTCCGCGCGGACAGCCACGCCGGCCTCGCGCCCGCAGTCATCGCACGTACGACGGGCTGATCCACGCCTTCCTCAACCTCGACCGCATCTCCCCGGCGGCGGACGCGGCGGTCACCGAGCTGTACGACCAGCTCAAGAACCGGCTCGCCTGATCCATTGGGGAATGCTGCCCCGGATATTCGCTCGCGCCCGCGCACCCCGGCGTCTTACGGTTGAGGCCGCCGGGTGGAGCAGGTCGGCAGCTCGCTGGGCTCATAACCCAGAGGTCGCGGGTTCAAATCCCGCCCCGGCCACTGAAACGGCGGGCCCGTCGCACATCATGCGCGACGGGCCCGCCGTATTGCCCGCTTCAGCCGATTCCCACCGTGTACGCGGCCCGGTAGCCGCCGCCGTCGGGAGTGAGGGCCAGCGTCATGGCGGCGCCGGACGACCTGTAGCGGCTGTCCCGGCTGTTGGGGTGCTTCGGGGCGCGGCGCTGCGCGTAGGGCTGGCGCGCGTACACCTTCAGCAGCGTGTCCTCGGGGAAGAAGAACTGCGACGTCGTCTCGGAACGGGCGTCGGGGTGCACCTTGAAGTGGATGTGGGGTGCCAGCCCCGCGTACCAGCCGGGCACGATCGTCCGGAACACGCACCGGCCTGCGCCGTCCGTGACCTGCGTACCGCGCAGGAACGTCTCCCCGCCGGTGGAGTAGGCGCCCGAGGCGTCGGCGTGCCACACGTCGACGCCGGCGCCCGCCAGCGGCCGGCATCCCGCGGACGCCCGGACCACCGTCAGCTCCAGCCGCAACGGCACTCCGCCGCGGCCCTCGGTGATGTCGGAGCGGACCCGGTCCAGGTCCAGGTAGTACGGGCCGGCGCCCGCTTCGGTGACGAGGACACAGGCCGGGCTGCTGCCACCGCCCGACGGCTGCCCGGCGGCTCCGGGGGTGGCGGCCGAACGGGCACAGGCCCCGGCCAACAGGGCGGCCCCGGCCGAACCGGCGGCCAGCAGCACGGTACGACGGCTGGTCCGGGAGGTGTCGTTCTCGGCCATGCGAACCCCTCACGGGTGGACGGCAGCGCACTGCGCCCACCGTGCCGGACGGCCGGGCGTCAGGTCGGCACCGACACACCCCGACCCGCGACGTCGCACCTCATGGCCGCGCCCGTCCCAGCGCGCCCCCGCCGGAGTGGCGGAGCAGCCAGTCCGCCTCGTCTTTTTACCTCGGGTCCTCGCTGTCCCACGGATGGACGAGGTCGGGGGGACGGACGTGCCACGCTCTGAGCACGGCGGTCAGCTCGGCCTCGCTGCCGGCGGCAGCGGCCCTGACGAGCACCGCGCCGATGTCGTAGTCGAACCCGTCGATGCGCTCGCCGTCGTACTCCCAGTGCGCCAGGCGGAACACGCGATCAGCGTCGCTGCGCACCCAGCCCTGCCGCCGCGCCTGCGAGTCGCGCTCGTCGACCTGGGGCGTGACGTCGACGAACGCCCTGCGGTCTGCCCGAGACGCCGGGACCTCGGCCACCAGCCGCCTGCCGAGGCGGAGGGCGGTCAACTTGTCGGTGGGCCATCGGTACGGGATGTGATGCGGCCTCACCTCCGCCCCGTGTCCTCCCGGCTCCTCTGCCCCCTCATCGACTGCTCCCTCCGCTTCTCCTCAACCGCCCGAGCGCGGTCCCGCCACGCCTATGGGCGCGGCGGTGATCACTGCGGAGGACGCGAAGCTCGTCGAGGCGTTGAAGAGATGGAAGATGTTCCCCGAGGGTGAGACCGCCCCGGCCGGATCCGATGTGGCGGTCATCCGGCGCGGCCTGCCCGAGGGTACGGGTGACGTCGCCTGGATGCCGGACGCCAACACCTACTGCCTGGTGTCGATCCGCGAGCGCGGGGCCGATCGGAAGTGCATCGGGCTCCCGGCCCAGCGCAAGCCGCGGGGCTATGTGAACGTGGGCCGGGCCGCTCCGCACGGTCTTAGCGTCCAGGGGGGACCGACCCAGATGTGGCTCACCGTGAGCGTCGTCGAGAACACCGACGGGCCCTTCACCTACTCCGCCGGCACCCCGCAGCACGCGACACCGCTACAGGAGGGCACGGTGCGGTTCCCGTCGGGCAGGACGATGACGTTTCTGACGTACGAATTCCCGGAGGCCACGAGCATCCCGCACGACGCCGAGATCTGCAGTCCCGACCGCACGGTCTGCTTCCAGGCCTTCGAAGCGACTGCCCGCGGGGAGTAGGGGAGTAGGGGACGGAACGGACGGAGCCGACCGGATTCGAACCGGCGTCCTCACGGTTTTGGAGACCGCGCGCGTCGACCTCTGCGCTACGGCTCCGCCCGCCCGTCATGCTAGGTCAACCCGGGGTCTCGGTCGTGAGCCGGGTGCCCTGGGCCGTGCGCCGGTAGAGCACGTAGCGGCCGTCGCGGACGGCGCTGACGAGGCCCGACCGGCGCAGGACGCCGAGGTGGTACGAGACCGTCGCGGGGGTGAGGAAGTGCCGCGCGGCCAGCTCCGAGGTACTGGCCGGGTGGGCGAGGGCCGTGAGCAGGCCGGCTCGGGTCGAGCCGACCAGGCGGGCGAGCTCCGCGGACACGGGGTGCGCGGGAGACGCCGGGGACGGCAGGGGGTAGTGGATGAGTGGAGGCCATTGCTCGGCCGGTTCGACCGGGTCGATGGCGACGACGGGGAATCGCGCGGCGAGCGAGGGCACCAGCACCACCAGGGGTACGTGCAGACACACGGTGAAGCGGATTCCGACACGCAGTGCGCCGTTGTCCCATGCGATGTCGGGGTGCAGGGAGTTGAACAGGTCCCCGGCTCCGTACCGGGCGAGGATGCCGGCGCACCGGTCCACTTCCGCGTTGAGGAGGGACGCTGCCGCCGACCAGTGCGGGCTGAAGGCCAGCTGCCAGTAGCGGCGCAGTTCGGTGGAGGCCTGCTGGGCGACGTGGCGTCCGCCACGGGTCATGGCACGGCGCAGGGTCTCCGACGGTTCCAGTCCGCGCACGCCGATCCAGGGCAGGCCGCGGCGGACGTGCTCCAGCTCGGCGATGACCCGGTCCGGTGCGGTCCGGGCCACGAGCTCGAGTTCCTCCTCGATGCTGGGGGCGGGGGACGACGGGTACGGGCTGAGGAAGTCGGGGAAGTACCCGGCTCCCTCAAGTGCCAGGGCGGACAGCAGGGGGAGTCCGGCCCGGCGCAGGGACCGGCGGGCCCTCGCCAGCCAGGGGCCGACGTCGTTGGGTGGGGCGAGCCCCCACGGCATGAGGGTGCCGACGACTTGATGGAGCGGTGACACGACGAACCGGGACCGCGCCAACCCGGCGGCGTCGACGGTGAGTTGAATCATGCGTGCCCCCCTGCCTGCATGGATTCGAACCTCCTCGAATCGTCGCATGGAATCTCGTCCTCCGGGGGCGGGGCGCCCGAGGCTGGGCGCAGGCCGTGCACCCCGGCGCGGCCCGTCCACCGGGTCCAAGGAGGAACCATGTCCGTCCACCGAGCAGCCGTAGGGGCGGCCGTGATGGCCGTACTGACAGCCGGCGCACTCGGCCTCACCACCGGCACCGCTACCGCCGACCAGGGCCCATGGCCCGGAGGCAGTGCCCGTTCGGCACCTGCCGTGGCGCGGGCGGGCTCCGACGGCGCCCAGGCCGCCGGCCTGGTCTACTTCAACACCGTCATCGACCAGTGGTCGCACTGGACACCCGACGCGAACGCCTCCTCACACGCCGGATGGCTGTACAGGGGACGCAACTACTTCAAGTGCTACGCCATCGGTGAGTACTACGCGGACAACGGCCGGGGCAGCGTCTTCTGGCTGAAGACCGACGACGACACCGGGCACGCGAACGTCTACGTCAGTGACGTCTACCTCGACGCGTACGGCTGGGCCAACGACCTCAATCTGCTGCCGAAATGCTGAACCGGCGCCGCACCTTCACGTCCAGCCCTCTCGACCCACCCAGGAAGGGGAACCATCCCATGCACTTACGCCACCGGCTCGCGGCGCTCGCGACCGCCGCCCTCGTCACGGGAAGCGTCCTGACCGCCGCCACCTCCGCCGCGCACGCCGCGCCGCCCGCCCCACAGCGGCAGGCCACGACCGCGGGGTCCCTGGCCTACTGCAACTACTACTTCGGCAGCACGACCGTTCGGCGCGGCAGCCGGGGCGACGCCGTAGCCGAGGTGCAGTGCATCATCAACTACTGGTACGGCCACAGGGTCCTGGAAGAGGACGGCATCTTCGGCCAGTACACGGAATCCTGGGTGAAGGATTTCCAGAGGTACAACGGCATTGCCATCGACGGCATAGTCGGCCCGGTCACCTGGAGCTACCTGCGGGCCGTCTGAGCAGCGCGGTCCCCGGCCGACCTGTCCGGCGGCCACCGCTTCGGCGGCGGACCGCCGGCACGGGAAGGGCCGGCTCGACGGCGACGTGCCGCCGAGCCGGCCCTTCCGTGTGGTGCGTCGAGGCAGCGCCCGGTTAGTCCGTGCCGGACTCCATCGCCGCGCGGTCCAGCATCTCCTCGTCCTCGGAGACCTCGCCGCGGGAGGCGATGGCCTCGGCGCCGCCCTCCGGCATGCTGCCGATCAGCCCGGTCGCGGCGGCCTGCGCGGCGCCGACGGCGGGGTGGCCGGTGCCGATCAGGCCGAGGCCGACGTACTGCTCCAGCTTCGCGCGCGAGTCGGCGATGTCGAGGTTGCGCATGGTGAGCTGGCCGATGCGGTCCACCGGGCCGAACGCCGAGTCCTCGGTGCGCTCCATGGACAGCTTGTCCGGGTGGTAGCTGAACGCCGGGCCCGTGGTGTTGAGGATCGAGTAGTCCTCACCGCGCCGCAGCCGCAGCGTCACCTCACCGGTGACGGCCGCGCCGACCCAGCGCTGGAGGGACTCGCGGATCATGAGGGCCTGCGGGTCGAGCCAGCGGCCCTCGTACATGAGGCGGCCGAGGCGCCGGCCCTCGTTGTGGTACTGGGCGAGGGTGTCCTCGTTGTGGATGGCGTTGACGAGGCGCTCGTACGCGGCGTGCAGCAGGGCCAGGCCGGGGGCCTCGTAGATGCCGCGGCTCTTGGCCTCGATGATCCGGTTCTCGATCTGGTCCGACATGCCGAGGCCGTGCCGGCCGCCGATGGCGTTCGCCTCCATCACGAGGTCGACGGGGGAGGTGAACTCCTTGCCGTTGATCGTCACGGGACGGCCCTGGTCGAAGCCGATCGTCACGTCCTCGGTGGCGATCTCGACCGACGGGTCCCAGAACCGGACGCCCATGATCGGCTCGACCGTCTCGACGCCGGTGTCCAGGTGCTCCAGGGTCTTGGCCTCGTGGGTGGCACCCCAGATGTTGGCGTCGGTGGAGTACGCCTTCTCCGTGCTGTCGCGGTAGGGGAGGTCGTGGGCCACCAGCCACTCCGACATCTCCTTGCGGCCGCCGAGCTCGGTCACGAAGTCCGCGTCCAGCCAGGGCTTGTAGATCCGCAGGTGCGGGTTGGCGAGGAGGCCGTAGCGGTAGAACCGCTCGATGTCGTTGCCCTTGAAGGTCGAGCCGTCGCCCCAGATCTGGACGTTGTCCTCGAGCATCGCCCGGACCAGGAGGGTGCCCGTGACGGCGCGGCCGAGCGGCGTGGTGTTGAAGTAGGCACGGCCGCCCGAGCGGATGTGGAACGCCCCGCAGGTGAGCGCGGCCAGACCCTCCTCGACCAGCGCGGCGCGGCAGTCGACCAGGCGCGCGATCTCGGCGCCGTAGGTCTTCGCACGGCCGGGGACCGAGGCGATGTCGGGCTCGTCGTACTGGCCGATGTCGGCGGTGTACGTGCAGGGGACGGCGCCCTTGTCGCGCATCCACGCGACCGCGACGGAGGTGTCGAGACCGCCGGAGAAGGCGATGCCGACGCGCTCGCCGGCGGGAAGGGAGGTGAGGACCTTAGACATGGGAAGAGTATGCAGGCCTTCGCATGATCATGCAAACTCCGACATTGGTCACACCCCGAAGCCGGTCCTCCGAGCTCCATGGTGGCCCACCGTGCGGGGGGCGAGGGCTCAGGACACGGGGCCGCCGGCGTCCCTCAGCCGTTCGGCGAACGCCCGTGCGGCGGCCAGATCGGCGGTGTCCGGTCGCTGCTTGTTGATGCCGCCGACGAGTTTGAAGGGCGCCCAGGTGTCGAAGGCGCGGCACGTGAAGCTCCCGGGCACCTCGAAGCCCTTGCCTTCGAGGAGCCGGACCAGGGGGCGGGTGAACGGCGCCCGCGGCTTCTCGCGGAGCCCGCTGGTGGCGAACACGAAGGCCCGGCCCCTCCCGGCGGGAAGCGCCTCGGCGAAGGCGGTCAGGCGGGGGTTGAGCCTGCCGTAGAAGACGCCCGCGCCGAACCCCACCAGGTCGGCGCCGGCCAGTTCCTCCACGTCGGCCTCCTCGGGGGTGACGACCTTCGCGCCCAGCACCTGGGCCATGGTGTCGGCGACACGACGGGTGTTTCCGTGCGACACGGAGACGCACACGATGACGGTCTTCATCCGGATGATCCCTTCACTCGTTTTCGCTTCCGTAGCGGGGACCGGGCAGCGCCTCCGGACGTGACACCGCGTCGGTGTGACGGCGGTCACGCCCCGAGGCGGTGCGGTGCGGTGCGTGCGGGGCTGGGCACCGGCCGGTCAGGAAACTCAGGCAGCCGACGCCCGGAAGGGATCGGTCGGATCGATCTCCGCAGCGTCGAAGAGCCGCTCAAGGGCCTCGTGGCCGCGCCGCCTGCGGAACTCGATCTCGGCGGCCGTCACAGGCAGGGTCCACAGGATGCGGGCGTGTCCCCCGGGCAGCCGACAGTGTTCCAGGTCGGGTCCGTGGAGGTAGGGCAGGCTGACCAGGAGGTGGTCGCACTCCGAACCCGGCACCCATGGTTCACCGATCGGCATGCTGTGCTCCAGGTCGAGCTGATGGCCTCCGCAGTGGTAATAGGCGATCATGCCCATCAGCTCGACGAAGCGCTGGTCGCGGACGCGGGCCGTCATGACGAACTCAAGCCCACGCCCGCCCTCCTCCGTGGCCGCCCAGCATCCGGCAGTCACATACGCCCAGCAGTCACTTCGGGGACCTGGACCCACGACGAGAACCCGCAGGCCGGACACGGTCTCTCGGCGTTCCGGCCCGAGGTCGCAGGCGACTGCCTCTACGGGATGCCCCTCGAAGAACGCCCGGACATGTGACTCGACGGCCTCTGCGGCCGGCAGCCCCTCATCGCTCACCGAATGATCATCGCAGACCAACCGCGGTCGACGGCCAGGCCGAAGTCGCCGACTTTCGCTTCGAAGGAGACCCACCGTATGTGGACGCAGACAGCCGTGGCGGCCGGAGTGCTCGCCCTGCTGACCGTGGTACCGGGGCCCGACATGGCCGTGGTCACCAAGCGCGCGATCGACTCGGGCCGGGCGGAGGCCCTGCGTACGGCTGCCGGGATCACCACCGGGCTGCTCGTGTGGGGCGTGTGCACCGTCGTCGGGCTCGCGGCGGTCCTCGCCGCCTCGGCCGAGGCGTACATCGTCGTGAAGATCCTCGGCGCCGCGTACCTGTGCTTCCTGGGGCTGCAGGCCCTCTGGCAGAGCCGTCGCTCCGCGCCGCGGACCGCCGAGCCGAAGGCCGCCGGCCCCGGGCGCGCGTTCCTGGCGGGCCTGACCACCAACGTCCTCAACCCGAAGATCGCCGTCTTCTACACCGGTCTGCTGCCCACCCTGGCCCCGCGCGAACTCCCCACGGCGGCCGGCATGGGCCTGCTGGTCCTCCTGCACGCGGCGCTGACCCTGATCTGGCTCGGGTCGTACGCCCACCTCGTCTCCAGGGCGCGCTCCGTCTTCGAACGACCTGGCTTCCGCCGCCTGTTGGACCGCGTGACGGGTGCGGTGCTGATCGGCTTCGGGGTGCGGGTAGCCGCGGAAGCGAACTGACGCGGGCTCCCGGGAGAGGTCACCTCCTGTTAGGTTCGTCGTCATGTGCTGCGTCATCCACAACTGGCGGTCCACCCGCACCCGGTCGATGCTCTGACCGCGGTGTCGGCCGTTGCCGACGCCGGGTCCCGCGTCCACCGTTCGCCTCAGGATGACGAGGATCCCCACCATGCAAGCAACCACCTTCCTGTTCGTTCACGGCGGTTCCAGCAACGCCCGGGCCTGGGGCCCGCTGCAGAACGAACTGGCCCTGCTCGGGCACCGTTCGTACGCCGTCGACCTGCCCGGCCACGGCGACCGCGCCCACAGCCCCGCCGCCTACTACCGCCACCCCCAGGACGTCACGGCCCTGGCCGCCGCCCCCTCCCCGCTGCGCGGCGTCACCTTGCAGGACAACGTCCGGCACGTGGTGGACACCCTGCGGCGGCTCGCCGAACGGGGCCCGGTCGTCCTGGTCGGCCACAGCCTCGGCGGTCTGACGGTCAGCGCCGTCGCCAACGCCGTACCGGAGCTCCTCGACCGCGTGGTCTACCTCTCCGCGCTCTGCCTCGGCGACCCGGCCATGCTCACCGAGCCGTGGGACGTGGCCGACGACAACCTGCTGGACGCCGCGGCGGCGCGAATCACCGTGCCGGGCGTCCGCGAACCCGGTGTGGTCCGGCTGAACTGGCGCAGCGCCCACGCCGACCCCGCGCTGTTCGCCGAGTTGAAGGCCGCGATCATGGCCGACTCCACCGACCACCAGTTCCGGCTGCTGCTGGACTCCATGGACCCGGACGAGAACCACTCGGTGCTGGAGCCGGCCGCGGTGGTCCGCGCCGACGGCTGGGGGCGCGTCCCGCACACCTACGTCCGTCTCTCCGAGGACCGCGGCATCACCCCGGCCGTCCAGGACCACATGATCCGCACAGCGGACGAGCTGACCCCGGACAACCCCTTCGAGGTGCACACCCTGGCCACCTCGCACGTCGGGTACTTCAGCCGGCCGCAGCCCTTCGCGGAACTGTTGGCCGGCCTCGCCTGAGGCCGTCCCCCGGGGCCGCAGGCCCTGCGGCCCCGGGGGAGCCCCACACCCCGACGGCGCGCGCCGAACTGCGCCGAGCCCGGGAGCGGGATATCAAGGAGCCTGAAGGTGAGCGCGAGGCCAGGCGGTCGCCACCCCACGGCTGAGGAGTACGTCTCGTGGAGTTCGAGGTCAATGGCGCCCCGCGCGCGGTGGACGTGGACGACGACCCGGCCGCCGTGGACGTGGTCCGCGACCGGCTGGGTCTGACCGGCACCAAGCTGGTCTGCGCGGGCGGGGTGTGCGGGGCCTGCACCATCCAGGTCGACGGTGAGCCCCGGGTGTCCTGCCTGACGCCGGCGGTCGCCCTCGCCGGCCGGCGGGTGATGACCGTGGAGGGGCTGGCCGGCCACCCGGTCGCGCGTGCCTTCGCCGGCGAGGACGCCCTCCAGTGCGGCTACTGCACCCCCGGGTTCGTCGTCGAGGCGGCCGCGTTCTTCGAGCGGTGGCGGGCCGAGCACGGCCGCGTCCGGCCGGAGCGCGGGCAGATCGCGGACGCGCTGGCGGGCCACCTGTGCCGCTGCGGCGCGTACGAGGGGATCTTCAGCGCGGTGGCCGCCGCCTGCGCCGGCGACTACGACACCGCGCCGACCGACGGCACCGCGCCGCCGGTACCGCGCGCCGAGGCCCCGGAGAAGATCGGCGGATCGGCCCGCTACACCACCGACCTGCGGCCCGAGGGGATGCTGGAGGGGGTGATCATCCGCTCGCCGCACGCGCATGCCGTCGTACGGTCACTGGAGGCCGGAGACCTCCCGCTGGTGCCGCTGCTGCCCCCCGACGGTGTGCTGCGGTACGTAGGACAGCCGGTGGCGGCGGTCGCCGGGCCCGACCGGGCCTCGGCGCGGGCGGCCGCCGCCCGGGTCTCGGTGGAGTACGAGGTGCTGCCCGCGGCCCTCGACGTACGGCGCTCGCGGGACGGCGAGGGCCCGTTGGTCTACGAGGACAAGGCGGCCCGCAAGCGGGCACCGGGCTCCGGCGAGACCCCCCAGCTGCTGCCCGCCCGCTGGCGCGGCAACCTGCGGGGCCCGTCCGCGATGAGCAAGCGGCCCGCCACGGCCGTGCGCCGCATCACCGAGGCCCGGGGGCGGAACCCCGAGCGGGTGGTGGAGGGCGTGTTCACCACCGCCGCGCAGACCCACACCCCGCTCGAACCGCACGCCTGCCTGGCCCAGTGGGTCGACGGCACCCTCCACCTGGACGTGTCCACGCAGTCGTTGAAGCACGTGGCCGAGCAGGCGTCCGAGCGCTGGGGCGTGCCCGTCGAACGGGTGGTGGCGAAGGCCGTCCACGTGGGTGGCGGCTTCGGCTGCAAGATGGGGCTGACCACCGACGTCGTCGCCGCGGTGGAGCTGGCCCGGCTGCACGGCGCCCCCGTACGGGTGGTGCTCGACCGGGACGAGGAGCTCATCGACGGCGGATACCGGCCCGCCACCCGGATCCGGCTGGCGATGGTCGCGGACGCGGACGGCGAGCTGAGCGCGCTGGCCATGGACGCGGACAGCGACGGCGGGGTCTCGGTGGGCGCCTCCGTGGCGGCGCAGGCCCGGTTCATGTACGGCAGGGCCCCGCGCCGGCTCCGCGACTTCGACACGGTCACCAACCGGCCGCCCGGCGCCCCGTTCCGGGGCCCGGGCGGACCCCCGCTGTGCTGGGCCCTGGAGCAGGCCGTCGACGAGATGGCCCACCGGCTCGGCGAGGACCCGATCGCCCTGCGCCGGCGCTGGGACGGCAACGCCAAGAGGCACGCCCTCTACGACCGGGCCGCCGCGCTCCCGCTCTGGTCGGGCTCCCGCGGGGGCACCGGGCGGTACCGCCGCGGCGTCGGCGTCGCGGCGGCCAACTGGCTGTACTTCCTCGACCCCGCCACCGAGGTGGAGCTCACCGTCGAGGACGGGGTCGTCGTCGCGCGCTGTGCCGTGCAGGACATCGGCACGGGCGCGCGGACCGTGCTGCGCCGGGCCGTCGCCGAGGAACTCGGCGTGCCGGAGGAGCGGGTACGCGCCGAGGTGGGCGGGAGCGGGGCCGTCCACGGCCCCACCTCCGGCGGCAGCCGCACCACGCCCTCCATCGCGCCCGCCGCCGCCGACGCGGCCGCCCGGCTGCGCGACGCGCTCGGGGGCGGTGACATCGCGGCCCGGCTGGGCACGGCACACGGAGTGCGGGTCACCGGCAAACGCCCCCGCGACCACCGGGGCTTCGTCACCCCGTTCAACTTGACCATGGGCGGTGTGGCGATCGGCCGCGGCTTCACCGGATCGGTGCAGGTCGCCGAGGTCGAGGTGGATACGCGACTCGGCCGGATCCGCCCGCTGCGGGTGTGGAGCGGTATCGCCGCGGGCCGCATCCACGAGGACCGGCTGGCCCGCAGCCAGTGCGAGGGCGCCGTGGTGCAGGGCGTCGGCTACGCGCTGTTCGAGGAGCGGCGCGTCGACCCGGCCACCGGCCGGGTGCTGACCGACAACCTGGAGGACTACCGCCTTCCCGGCATCGGCGACACCCCCGAGATCACCATCCACTTCCACCAGGAGGGCTTCGAGCACGTGCCCGGCGGCGGTGTCGGCCTCGGCGAGATCGCGACCCTGCCCACGGCGGCGTGCCTGGCCAACGCGGTCCACGATGCGACCGGCTGGCGCCCGTACGACCTGCCCATCCGACCCGACCGGCTCCTGAAAGGACTGGGTGCGTGAGCGTCGAGCCCGCCCTCACCGATCTCTCGGCCGCCGTCCTGGCCCGCGGCGGGGAGCTGCGCGCCGGAGGCACCGACACCACCGCCCGGCAGCGCAGCGGCGTTTCCCCCGGGCCGTTCACCGACCTCGGCGGCGCCGTCCACCTGCGTGGCTGTACGCCACTGCCCGGCGGCGGGCTCCGGATCGGCGCCCTGACCACCCTCGCCGCTCTGGCCGCCGATCCGCAGGTGCGCGCCGGCTGGCCGGCCCTGGCGGCCTCGGCCGCGACCGCGGCGACCCCGCAGATCCGCGCCGCCGGCACGCTGGGCGGCAACCTCCTGCAGCGCAACCGCTGCTGGTACTACCGCAATCCGCACGTGAGCTGCTTCCAGAAGGGCGGCAACAGCTGCCCCGCGCGGGCGGGCGACCACCACTTCGGCGTGGTCAGCGGCGACGGCCCGTGCGTCACCCCGCACCCGTCCACCCTCGCGATGGCCCTGCTCACCTACGATGCCGAGGCCGAGATCCACGGCGAATCCCCGCGCGCCGTCGCCGACTTGTACGGGGACGGCGACCAGCTCTTCCACGCCGACCACCTGCTCCCACCGGACCGCATCCTCACCGCGGTCAGGCTGCCCGCACCCCTCCCCGGCGAACGGGCCGCCTGCCACCGGGCCATCAGCCGGGCCCACGCCGAATGGCCCCTGGTCGAGGCCACCGCCCGGCTCGCGCTCGACGGCACCACCATCACGCACGCCGCCGTCGCGGCGGGCGGCGTGGCACGCGTCCCGCTGCGGCTGACGGAGGTGGAGGCCGCCCTGACCGGCCGCGAGGCCACTCCCGAGGTCCTCGCGGCAGCGGCGGCGACGGTGCTCGCGCGCTGCCGCCCGCTGCCGCAGACCGGCTACAAGGCCACGCTGTTCCGCGACACCGTCCTGGAAGTCCTGGAACGGGTCGCCGGCCAGGCTCCGCCCGGCGGGGCCTGACCAGGACGACTTCAGCTCGGCGGCTGTTCGACCGTGCTGGTCCCGCTGCCCTCCTGGGACTCCCACGTCCACGTCTCGTCCAGCCGGAGCCGGCCGTCGGGGAGCTCCGTCAGCCGGGAGACGCAGTGTCCGGAGGCGGTCGTACCGTCGAGGCGGAGCTGGACGTAGCGGAAATCGAGGGTGTCCGCTGCCCGGGTGCCGACCAGATGGCCCCGGACCACGTCCCCGCCGGAGTACTCGGCCCAGACGCGGCCGTCCTGCTCGTGGTACGTGAACCGGGTCTCGCGGCCGACCTGGCCGGGCGCCTGGTCGGCCACGGGGACGAAGACGAGGCCGTCGAGCGATCGGGCCATGGGTGACTCCTGGGGGAAGCGGTCCGGGGCCGTCGGGCCCCGGCTGCGTGGACGGTCCGGGCCACCCTAGTGCTGTGGCCGGAAAGGTTTGCCGGGTCGCGGTGTCCGGTGCATGGGGCCTCCCCAGGCCCGCAGGGCCTAGGGGAAGCATCGCAAGGCGGAGGGCCGCGGCTCGTACTGGACGTACTTGCGCGGTCCGACAACGCAGCGAGGTGCCGTGCCGGGCGCCGTGACCCGGTGAACCTTGCCGGTCACAGCACTAGAGCCCGGGAGCCGCTACTTCGGCTGGTACTCGGCGATCGGCTGGAACCAGCCCGGGTGTGGTGCCACGCGGTGCCATGACCGCGGGCCCGCCCGCCGCGGTCCGTTACGAGGTGGCGGGGCGCGCCGCCGGGGTGGATGGTGAAAGTAACTCCGGCCACGCGCCCTCGGGGACGAGTCCACCGGGAGGAGCCATGCGCCGTCTACCGGCCGCGCTCTTGGCAGCGCTCGCGCTTGTCGCGGGTGGTCCGGGCGCGCAGGCGTCCGCGGCCCCCTCCCAGGCCGTTCCCCTGGGGACGACGGTCACGCTCACCGGCGTGAAGTCCGGTGAGCAGGTCGACGTCACCGCCCTGAAGGTGGTCGACCCGGCCGCATCGGCCGTCGAGTTCTTCACGCCTGATCCGGGGAACCGCTACGTATCGGTCCAGTTCCGCCTCAAGAACACCGGGACGGTCGCGTACAAGGACAGCCCGGTGAACGGCGCCACGCTCGTCGACACCGCGGGGCAGCAGTTCGACGCGGACGTCGTGGCGAAGACCACCGCCGGGCCGCGGCTGCCCGTTTCGCTGACCATCACGCCCGGCAACACCGCACTGGGCTACCTGACCTTCCAACTGCCCGACGGCTCCGAGCCGGCCATCGTGCAGTTCTCCCTGAACAGCGGTTTCTCCGATGACGTGGGCGAGTGGAAGACCGATGGCGGCGCCGCGACGGGGCTCACCACGACCCTCGGGGCTCGGAACTGAAGGTCCGTGCTGATCGGCGAACGGGACGTCGCCGCCACCAGGGCAAAGATCTTCGTCTGTGCGAGCATGGCCGCATGGCCGCGCACACGCAGTCGCACCCGCAAACCGTCGACCACGAACTGATCGAGGTCGCCACCCGCGTCTCCCGAGACCGGTGTTTCGGCGACAACCACACCGTCGCCGCCGCCGGCCGCAGTGCCGACGGCGAGATCGTGACGGCCGTGAACGTCTACCACTTCACCGGCGGCCCGTGCGCCGAGCTCGTCCTCATAGGCGCGGCCGTCACCCAGGGCATCACCGAGCTGCGCACCGTGGTCGCCATCGGCGACGGCGGGGAGGGCGTCATCCCGCCCTGCGGCCGCTGCCGCCAGGTCCTCCTCGACCTCCACCCGAAGGTCGAGGTGATCGTGGGCCGCGGCGCCGAGTGCCGGTCCGTCCCGATCCGCGGCCTGCTCCCCGAGAGCTTCGTCTGGGCCGACCACCAGCTCCCGGACGACGCGCCAGGTGCCTGAGCCCCACAGGCTCCCGCCGGCTGCGCCATAGGAGGGCACTGAGCGTGCCGCGGCCGGGTCGTCGGGATCACCGCGTCCAGGGTTGACGTGTGATCCCGTACGAGAGGACGACCATGGGGTTCAAGCTCGTCGGCCGGACTGCGGGGCGGGCCGTTGCCCTGGCCGTGGCGGCGCTCCTGTGGGGCGGCGTCTCCCCGGGTGCGGTGCCGGGCGCGGTCGCGGCGGACGGAGGTGCCTCCGCGGAGCCCGGCGACGTACGGGCATGGGGCAGCAACGCGAGCGGGCAACTCGGAGACGGGATCACGATCGGGCGCAGCACCACGCCCGGTTCCGTGTGCGCGCCCGCCACCTGCACCTCGTCCCTCGACCGCCTCGTAGCCGTTGAAGCGGGCGCCAACCACAGCGTCGCGCTGCGGGCCGACGGCACGGTCTGGACCTGGGGGTCGAACGGTGCGGGCCAGCTCGGTGACGGCTCGTTCTCCGACAGGACCACCCCGGTACGGGTCTGCGCGCCCGGCGAGAGCGCCCCCGGCCAGACTGCGACCTGCTCCGGCTTCCTCACCGGCGTGACCGCCGTTGCCGCGGGTGACAACCACAGCCTGGCCCTGCGCTCCGACGGCACCGTCGTGGCCTGGGGCAGCAACAGCCTCGGCCAGCTGGGCACGAGTTCCACCGGCGGTGCCAGAACGACGCCCATCGGGGTCTGCCAACAGGACACGTTCGTCAGCGCCCCGGCCACCTCCTGCACACCGGCCGTACTGACGCGCGTGACGGCCATCGCCGCCGGCGGGAACCACAACCTCGCCGTGCGCACCAACGGCGCCGTCGTCTCCTGGGGATCCAACAGCAACGGCCAACTCGGCAGGCCGGCGACGGCACCCGGCAACACCACCCCCCGCGCGGTCGCCGTGACCGGCGTGACCGCCGCGGCCGCGGGAGGCCAGCACAGCCTGGCGCTGCGCTCCGACGGCACCGTGGCCGCCTGGGGAGCCAACGCCTCTGGCCGGCTCGGAACCGGGAACACCACCCAGCAACCGTCGCCCATCACGGTCTGCGCGTTCGCCGGCCTGCCCTGCCGCGCCCTCACCGGCGTCGCCGCCGTTGCCGCGGGCGGCCGCCACAGCGTCGCCCTGCAGTCCGACTCCAGCGTCCGCACCTGGGGGGCCAACGACAACGGCCGGCTCGGCACCGGGTTCATCGCGACCGGCGCCACGACCTCGCCCGTGCGTCCCTGTGCCGTCGGGAGCAGCTTGCCCTGCGCCACGAGCCTCAGCGGGGTGACCGCCATCGCCGCGGGCGGCAACCACACCCTCGCGAAGGAGACCGGCGCCACCCTCGTCGCCTGGGGCGGCAACGGCAGCGGTCAGCTCGGCGACGGCACGACCACCGACAGGGCCATCCCCGTGGGGATCACGTCCCTCGACAACGCGACCGCCGTCGCCGCCGGAGGCGAGCACAGCCTGGCCATCGTCCGGTCCGGCGCCGACGTGGCGCTCGCGCTCAGCGCCGGGCCCGAGCCCGTACCGACCGGATCGAACCTGACGTACACCGTCACGGTGACCAACCACGGCCCGCGGGCCGCGGAGCACATCGTGTTCCACGACACCCTGCCGCCCAACGCCCGGTTCGTCGGAGCCACTCCGGGCCAGGGAAGCTGCGTGATCCCGCCGAGCGGCTCCTCCGACACGGTGACCTGCTCGGTGGGCACCCTCCTCAGCGGTGCCGAGGTCACCACCGAGATCGTCGTGAGGGTCGTGGCTCCGGAAGGCGGCACGGTCACCAACAGGGCCACCGTGACCACCAGTTCACCCGACGCGAATCAGGTCAACAACACCGCGTGGATCGAGACCCCGGTGGACGACGCCCCCACCCCGGAGTGAACTGACGCCGCCGACAGACGGCAGGAGGCCCCGGAACGTGTGTTCCGGGGCCTCGCCGTGTCACTTCGCTGACCGCCGTGTTCAACGACGGGGCGCGCCCGGTGTCACGCCCGGCGCGCGCTCGGTTTCGTATTGCGGCGGACGGTCAGTCCTTACTGGCGGCGTGCCAGGTCATTCCCCAGCCGTACTCGATGTCCACGGCCTCCTGGTTGCTGATGCCGGGCGGCAGCACCAGGTACTTCGCCTCCCGCCGGACGATCAGTTCCCCGCCCACGTTCTCGATCAGTGCGATCGGCGCGACCGACGAAGGAACGGTGCACTCGTCCAAGCGCATCTCGATCGGCGGACCGACGGGCGGGTACAGGGTGGCCACCCCGTGCAGACCGGCGAAGCCGGCAGCCCCGGAGTAGAGGGACACGAACACCAGCAAGCGCTTGATCTCGGCCGTGCGATCAAGATTGATCATGAGGTTCTCGCCGTCCTCGCTCCCGCCGGTCCGGTCGTCCTGGTCCAGGAGGATGTACGGCGGCTGGTCGAACGAGCCGAACTGGTTGTTGATGGGGTGGACGATCCCCTTCGCGCCGTTCTGCAGCTCCCACAGGCAGGAGAGGTCCAGGTCGACGTCCTCCAGCCGGACGGCGTCCTTCCCCTTCTTCATCCAGCCACGCGACGGCTTGGCCGCGCTCCACGAGAGATTGACCCGCATGCCTCCCGACGTGGCCCCCTGCTTGGTCAGGGAAACCGTGGGCGACGCCTTCGTCAACGTGATCTTCGACAGCCGCACCGGCTGCGCAGGCACGGGAACGGGGGTAGGAGCCGGTGGCGGGGGTGCCGAGGGGAGCGGCGCGGTGACCGGTGGAGGTGCGGCCGGCTCGTCGACCGTGATGCCGAAATCGGTGGCGAGCCCTGCCAGGCCGGAGGCGTACCCCTGCCCCACCGCCCGGAACTTCCACGCGCCGTTGCGCCGGTACAACTCCCCGAGCAGGAACGCCGTCTCCGAGGTGGCATCAGTGGCGTCGAACCGCGCCGTCTCGGCGCCGCTGTCCGCGTCCAGGACCCGTACGAACAGCCCGGACACCTGACCGAACGTCCTGTCGCTGGAGGCCGCGACGACGATGCGGCCGATCTCCTGCTCCACCCCCGGGAGCGACACCCCGATCGTCTCGACCGTGCCCGTGCCGTCCTGACGCCTGCCTTCGTGGCGAACGGCGCCACTGGGATGCACGGGCTGGTTGTAGAACACGAAGTCGTCGTCGGAGCGCACTCTGCCGGCCGCTGTCAGCAGCAGGGCCGACACGTCCACGTCCGGGCCTCCGGGGCCTCCTCCCCAACCGAGCTCCACCCGGATCCTGGTGGCGGCCACCGGTACGTTGGCGCCCTTCTGTAAGGACACGTGGTTCCCCCTTCCGCGACTTCCCGTCTGCTCCCGCAGCGTACGCTTCCGCCGTGAGCAGCGTGCGGTGGAACCGGAGGCGGGTGGTGGGCGCCGGACTCGGCGCGGTCGGGCTCGCGTTGGCCGGATGCTCGGGGGACTCCGCACCGGCCTGGCGGCTGCGGCTCGCGACGGGGCCGGAGGGCGGTCCGTACAACGCGTTCGGGCACGTCCTCGCACGGGCCGTCGCCGCGAGCGGCGGTTCCCTGGAGGTCGTTCCGGTGAGTACGGCGGCCAGCGTGGACAACCTGCGGAAGCTGGACGACGGCTCCGCCGACCTGGCGCTGGCCATGGCGGACGTGGCCGAGGACGCGGTGCTGGGGCGCGAGTGGTTCTCCGGGCCCGCCAAGGCCGAGGTGACCGCGCTGGCCCGGGTCTACGTGAACTACACGCACCTCCTCGTTCCGGCCGACGGGCCCGTGCGCTCGGTGGGCGAGCTGGCCGGCCGTCCGGTCGCGGCCGGAGCGGCGGGGTCGGGGGTCCAGGTCGTGGCGGAGCGGGTGCTGAGGGCGGCCGGGCTGAGCGGCGGCCCGGCGCCGGCGCGCGAGCGGCAGCTGGGCCTCGCCGAGTCGGCGAGGGCGCTGCGCGCCGGCGCGGTCGACGCGCTGTTCTGGTCCGGTGGCGTGCCCACGCCGGCACTGACGGAACTGGCGCGCGAGCTGCCGCTGCGGTTGCTGCCGCTCGACGGCTACGTCGGCGCGCTGCGCGAGCAACACGGCCCCGTCTACACGGCCGTCACGCTCCCGGCCCAGGTGTACGGCCAGACGGAACCGGTGGGAACCATCGGCGTCGGCAACTACCTCCTGGCCCGTGGCGACGTACCGGCCGATGCCGTACGCGCGCTGCTCCAGGTGGTGTTCGACCGCTGGCGCGACCTGCTGCGCGAGGTGACGGCGGGGGCTCGGCTGGAGCCCCGGTTCGCCATCTCGACCGGCGAAGTGCCGCTCCACCCGGGCGCGGTCGCCTACTACCGATCGGTGTACGGCTGAGCGCTCACGCGGGCGGGAGCCGGAGCTCGACGACCAGACCGCGGGGCGTGTTGGCGCCGACGCCGAGCGAGCCGCCGCTGATGCGGGCGATCTCGTCGGCGATGGCCAGCCCCAGTCCGCTGCCGCGCACGTTCTGGTGCTCGGGGGAGCGCGCGAAGCGCCGTAGCAGCAGGGCCAGTTGCTCCTCCGCGACTCCCGGTCCGTCGTCGGCGACCCGTACGACGGCCGTCCCGTCGGCGGCACGCGCGGCGGCCACCTCGACGCGGCCGCCGCTCGGCACGAACTTGACCGCGTTGTCGAGGAGCGCGTCCAGGATCCGGCCCGCCGCGTCGGACAGGGCGCGTGCCCGCAGGTCCTCCGGCAGGTCCACGGCCGCGAGTTCGAGCCCGGCGTCGCGGAAGACCGGGTCCCAGGCCCGCACCCGCTCCCGCACCGCCCGCGACACGTCCTGCTCCGCGGGCTCCGCCGCGGCGGACTCCACCCGGGCCAGGGCCAGCAGGCCGTCGAGCAGCTCCTCCAGGCGCCCGGCCTCGTCCAGGGCGCGGGTGTGCTCGGCCCGGCCCGGGCCCGGGGCGACGTACGGTTCGACGTTCTCCAGTTGCAGTACCAGAGTGGCCAGCGGGTTGCGCAGCTGGTGGGAGGCGTCGGCGACGAAGTCGCGCTGGCGGCCGATGGAGTCGGAGACGGCCTGCGCCATGGTGTTGAAGTGCTGGCGCAGATGGCGCAGTTCGGGCGGCCCGGCGCCGGAGACGGCCCGTGCCTGGAGGCTGCCGGCGGCCAGTCCCTCCACCGCCCGGTCCAGGTCGAGGAGCGGGCGCATCAGCCAGCGCGAGATCCCCGCCGCGACCAGTGCGGCGGCCGCGAAGGCGGCGAGCGCCCCTGCGGCGATGAGCGACCAGCGGACGGCCACGTCCCGGCGGGCGGCGCCGGTGGGCACGGTCAGCAGGACCGCCCCGCTGACCCGCTCGTCCCGCCCCACCGGCTCCGCGAGCACGACCGTCGCCGGGCCCCAGGGGCGCAGGGTGGGCAGCCGGTCGGTGGAGCGCCCGGTGAGGGCGCGCCGACGGGCTTCGGCCGCCGCGGGGGAGACGCCCGAGGCCGCGCGGGGGCCGGCACCGCTGTCGGCCCGTGCGATCGTCGCGCCCGCCGTGTCGACCACGACCACCGCCGCCCCGTACAGCTCGGCGTACCGCGTGATCTCGGCGGACAGTTCCGTCCGGTCGGCGCCGGTTCGCATCCGGTCGGCGAGATCGGCGAACCGGACCGCCTCCGAGCGCCGTTGCAGGAGCAGGTGCTCGGTCCGTCCCCGTGCGTAGGCGTCGGCCAGGGGGAGGCAGAGCAACAGCGCCGCGGCCCCCATGAGCACCATCAGTACCGCGAGGAGTCTGCGCCTCACCTCTCGCCGTCCTGCTCGCCGTCCCGCTCGGCGCGCGGCGTGGGGGAGCCGAGCTGGTAGCCGAACCCCCGGACGGTGCGCACCAGCCCGGAGCGGCCGGTCTTGGCGCGGATGCCCGCCACGTGGACGTCCAGCGAGCGGGAGGCGGCGAGGAAGGCGTCCCCCCAGATCCGGTCCAGGATCTCCTCGCGGGAGTGGACTTCGCCGGGGCGGGCGGCCAGCAGGGCGAGCACGTCGAACTCGCGTCGTGTCAGCTGGATTTCGCCGCCCGCCACGGTGACCGTGCGGCCCGCCAGGTCGACTTCGACGTCTCCGGCGCGCACGGGCTCGCCGCCGTCGCCGGCCGGGCCGGTGGAGTGCGTGTCCGTCCGGCGGCGTACGGTGTCGATACGGGCCATCAGCTCGGCCATCCGGAACGGCTTGACCACGTAGTCGTCGGCGCCCGCCCGCAGCCCCTGCACGATGTCGCGCTCCTCGCAGCGGGCGGTCACCACGATCAACGGTGCGTCACAGACGGTACGCAGCCGCCGCAGGAGCTCTATCCCGTCCAGGTCGGGCAGGCCGAGGTCGAGCAGGACGAACTCGGCCTCGCGGACGTGCCGCAGGGCGTCCAGAGCCCGGGCGACCCGGCGGACGGTGTGCCCGCGCTGGGCGAGGGCGGTGCCGAGCGCCTGGGCCATGCGGTCGTCGTCCTCGACGAGAAGCGCGTGCACGGACAGCCTCCTCGTGACCGGCGACCCGTGACAGGGTACCGGTGCCGCTCAGCGCGCGATGTCGGCGGGAGCCGCGGCCGGCCGCACATCACGTCCGCCGTCGCCGTCGCCTTCGCCGTCGGCCTCGGCCTCGGCGCGGCTCAGCGCCGCGTTGCGGGTGTCCGGCATGAGGACGTACGTGACGAGGGAGACGAGCGCGCACCCCGACACGTACCAGAAGAACATCGTCTCGTGGCCGCTGCTCTTGAACCACAGCGCCACGTACTCCGCCGTGCCACCGAACAGCGCGTTGGCGATCGCGTAGGGCAGCGCCACCCCCAGGGCGCGCACCCTGGTCGGGAACAACTCGGCCTTGACCGCCGCGTTGATCGAGGTGTAGCCGGTGACGATCACCAGGGCGAGCAGCGAGAGACCCAGCGCGGACCAGTACGAGGACGCGGACCCGAGCGCGGTCATGATCGGGTACGTGCCGAGGGTGCAGCCCACTGCGAAGGTGATCAGCAGGGGCCGCCGACCGATCCGGTCGGACAGCATCCCGGCGAACGGCTGCAGTACGGCGAAGAGGGCCAGCGCGGTGAAACTCACCAGCGTGGCGGTCGTCTTCGCCATGCCCGCGCTGCCGACCAGGTACTTGGTGAGGTACGTGGTGTACGTGTAGTAGGCCACGGTCCCGCCGAGGGTGAGCGCCATGACCAGGCCCGCCTGCCGCCGGTGCTCCCACAGGGCCTTCAGCGTGCCGCGCGTGCTGTCGTCGTGAGCGTCCTCGCCCGAGGCCTGCTCCTTGAACGCGTCGGTCTCCTGGAGCCGCCGCCGCAGCCAGAAGACGACCAGTGCGAAAAGGGCCCCGAGGACGAAGGGGATGCGCCAGCCCCATGCGGTCAACTGGGCGGTGCTGAGGGTGTGCTGGAGCGTGATCAGGATGCCCAGGCCGAGCAGCTGGCCGCAGGTCATCGACACGTACTGGAACGACGATCCCAGGCCGCGCCGGTTACGGGCCGACGCCTCGGTGAGATAGGTGGCGCTGGCCGCGTACTCGCCGCCGATGCTCATGCCCTGGAGCAGCCGCGCGAGCAGGAGCACCAGGGCGCCGAAGTAGCCCGCCTGCCCGTAGGTCGGGGCGACGGCGATCAGCAGCGCGGCCGCCGACATCATGGTGACGGTGAGCGTGAGCGCGCTCTTGCGGCCGTGCCGGTCCGCGGCGCGGCCGAGGATCCAGCCGCCGACGGGGCGCATCAGGAAGCCGACCGCGAAGATCCCCGCCGTGTTCATGAGCTGTGTGGTCGGGTTGTCGCCCGGGAAGAAGGAGTCGGCGAAGTAGATCGCGAAGCTCGCGTAGACGAACCAGTCGTACCACTCGACGAGATTGCCGAGTGAGCCGCCGATCAGTGCGAGACGGCGCTTCTTGCGCTCGTCCACGGGAGGTGTTTCGGGCATGGCGGCGGACGAAGGCATGGCGGCTCCAGACGGATGTCCCTGATGAGGGAGGGAGGACTTCCCCAGCCCCCCGTGCTGGGGAAGTTCCCAGAGCATCGCGTCGGCCGTCGTGCCCGGACAAGGTCCGGCACCCAGATCTAACGTCCCGCTAAGAAAGCCCGTCCCGCGGTGGCCGCTACGGCTGCCGCTCGCTCCCCGGCGGTGGAGTGAGGCGGCGCGCGCCCGCCGCGGGAGTGGCGGTGAGGATGCGCGGGGCGCGGTGGCCGGCGGCGGCGAAGGCGGCCGTGACGCGGTCGCCCACCACGTCCTCCCGCCCCGCCCGCACCAGGGCGATGACGGAGCCTCCGAAGCCGCCGCCCGTCATCCGCGCGCCGAGAGCGCCGGCGTCCAGTGCGGCGGTCACCGCGAGGTCGGTCTCCGGGCAGGAGACGCGGTAGTCGTCGCGGAGCGAGGCGTGGCCGCTGGTGAGGATCGGGCCGAGCGCCGCCGCGTTCCCCTCCCGCAGCCGGGACACGGCTTCGGCGACCCGGGCGTTCTCGGTCACCACATGGCGGACCAGCGGGGCGAGTTCGGCCGGCAGCGCGTGCAGGGCCCGCGGGAGTTCCGCGGGGGGCAGGTCGCGCAGGGCGGGCAGGCCGAGCAGCGCGGCCGCCCGTTCGCAGCCCTGGCGCAGGGCCGCGTAGGCCCCGTCGCCGAGGTCATGGGCCACCCGGGTGTCGATGACCAGCAGCCGCAGCCCCTGGCCGCGCAGGTCGAAGGGCACGTGCCGGTGGTGCTCCGGGCTGCGGGCGTCGAGGTGGAGGGCGGACCCGGCCGTGCAGCAGACGGAGGCCATCTGGTCCATGATCCCGCAGGGGACGCCGACGAACGCGTTCTCCGCGCGCTGGGCGATCCGGGCCAGCGCGGCCCCGGACAGGCGCAGCCCGTACAGCTCGTCGTACGCGACGGCGACCGCGCACTCCAGCGCCGCGGAGGAGGAGAGCCCGGCGCCGGTGGGCACGGTGCTGTCGAAGTGGAGGTCCGCACCCGCGACCGGGTGGCCCGCCTCGGCGAGGGCCCAGACCACGCCGGCCGGGTAGCCGGCCCAGCCCTTCACGGAACCCGGGGCCAGCGAGGCCACGGGCAGTTCGGTGATCCGGCCGTCCCCCTGCGCGCTGTGCAGCCGCAGCCGGCCGTCCGTGCGCCGGCGCGCGGCGAGCAGAGTGCTCTGCGGGAGGGCCATGGGGAGGGCGAACCCGTCGTTGTAGTCGGTGTGTTCGCCGATCAGGTTGACCCGGCCCGGTGCTGCCCAGACCCCGTCCGGGGCGTCGCCGAAAAGCCGCCGGAAGGCGTCCGCGACCCGGTCCGCCCGCATGCCGTCGTCCTCGTGGTCCGTACGGTTCACGCCAGCGCCTCCCGCAGTCGCCGCGCCGCCGTCTCCGGGGCCACGTCGTTGATGAAGGCTTCGGTCCCGGACTCGGTCCCGGCGAGGAACTTCAGCTTGTCGGCGGTCCGGCGGACGGTGAACAGCTCCAGGTGCAGGGCCAGTTCGTGGCCGCCGGTGCGGGGAGCCTGGTGCCAGGCGGAGATGTACGGGGTGCGCGCCCGCGGCTGCCCGGCCACGGGGAACAGCCCGTCGAAGCGGCGCAGCAGGTCCAGGTAGATGCCGGGGAACTCGGCCCGCTCGGCCTCGGTGAGGCAGGTCAGGTCGGGAACGCGGCGGTGCGGGTAGAGGTGCACCTCGTACGGCCACCGGGCGGCGTACGGCACGAAGGCGGTCCAGTGCTCCCCGGCCGTCACGACGCGCTCGGTGGCGGCGCGGGCGCCGGCCAGGAGGTCCTCGAAGAGGTTGCGGCCGGTGGCGGCGCGGTGGGCGGCCGCGGCCGCGGTCATCTTGGCGGTGCGGGGCGTGACGAAGGGGAAGGCGTAGATCTGGCCGTGCGGATGACTGAGCGTCACTCCGATCTCGACCCCGCGGTTCTCGAAGCAGTACACCTGCTCGACACCCGGGAGTGCGGAGAGCTCCGCGGTGCGGTCCGTCCAAGCGTCGAGGACCAGGCGGGCCGCCGCCGGGGTGAGGTCGGCGAACGAGGCGTCGTGCTCGGGGGCGAAGCAGACGACCTCGCAGCGTCCCACCGGGCCCGAGAGCGAGGGGAAGCGGTTCTCGAAGACGGCCACCTCGTAGTCGGCGGCGGGGACCTCGCTGAGCCGGCCGTCCCGGGAGGGGCACAACGGGCATTCGCCCGCGGGCGGGTGGTAGGTGCGGTCCTGCCGGTGGGACGCGATCGTGATCCAGTCGCCGGTCGCCTCGTCCAGCCGCAGTTCGGGCCGGCTGCGCCCGGCGTCCAGCGGGCGCAGGTCGGGAGCCTCGCGTGCGGCGTTGTGGTCGGTGTCGAAGTAGATCAGTTCACGGCCGTCCGCGAGTTTCGCGAGTGTTTTCTTCACGCGCCAAGAATAAACAGAACCCAACACACATCACCAGCACCCAACAACATCACCGTGCTATCTTGCTGCTTTCCAACGGATTGACCGGACCCCTGGAGCAACCGTGGCCGAACAGGCAGCCCAGCTGGCCCACCAGCGGCGGGCGCTCATCCTGGACGCGGTCCGGCGCGACGGCGCGGTACGCGTGGCGGATCTCGTCGGACGGCTCGGCGTCTCGGACATGACGATCCGCAGGGACCTGGACGCCCTGGCCCGGAGCGGCGCCGTGGAGAAGGTCTACGGCGGGGCCGTCGCCGCGGCCGGGACCCGCGGCCACGAGCCCGGATTCGACGCCAAGTCCGATCTGGAGGGCGCCGCCAAGGCCGCCATCGCCGAAGCCGCCGCGACCCTGGTGGAACCGGGCAGCGTGGTCGCGGTGTCGGGCGGCACCACCGCGCACGCGGTCGCCGCCCGGCTGCTGGGCGTCCCCGAGCTCACGATCGTCACCAACTCGCTCCCGGTCGCGGAGCTGGTGCGGGCCGCGGGCGGGGACCCGGGGAACGGGGCCCCCACCCTGCTGCTCACCGGCGGCTCACCCACACCCTCGGCCGCGCTGGTCGGTCCGCTCGCGGACCTGGTGATCGGTTCGCTCCACGTCGACCTGCTCTTCCTCGGCGCGCACGGAGTGGCCGAGGAGGCGGGGCTGACCACCCCCAACCTCATGGAGGCGCAGACCAACCGGGCGCTGGTCGCCTCGGCCCGGCGGGTCGCCGTCGTCGCCGACCACAGCAAGTGGGGCGTCGTCGGACTCAGCGGATTCGCCGCCCTTGACCGGGCCGACTGGTTCGTCACCGACGCCGCGATGCCCGCCGAGGCCCGGGCCGTCCTGGCGGAAGCGGTGGGCGAACTCCTCATCGCGGGCGAGGAACACTGAGCCCCGCCGCCTGAAACGGTCCCCGCCGCCGGGCGTGCCCGGCGGCGGGTCCGCGCCGCGGGCCGGTCAGGCCTTCGCCGCGTCGTACCCCTCGCGCGCCTTCTCGATCGCGGCCATGCGCCGCGCCGTCCACCGCGCGAGGCCGCGGACCTGCTCTGCCGCCTCCCGGCCGAGGTCCGTGAGGGAGTAGTCCACGCGGGGCGGGATCACGGGCTTGGCGTCACGGTGGACCAGGCCGTCGCGCTCCAGGGTCTGCAGGGTCTGGGTCAGCATCTTCTCGCTGACCCTGCCGATCTGCCGCCGCAGCTCGCTGAAGCGGTACGAGCGGTCCAGCAGGGAGATCAGGACCAGGGTGCCCCAGCGGCTGGTGACGTGCTCCATCACGAGGCGCTCGGGGCACATCGCGTCCCCGCCGGCGTTCCGTACCCGGTCCACGATCGACGTCTCACTTACTTCCATGCCAGTACCTTACTTCAAGGTGGGTACTTCCTGTCGGTTAGTGCACCTCTTAGGGTAAGTGCACAGAGCCAATCCGACAGGGAGATTTCCGCCATGAGCATCGTCATCACGGGCGCCACCGGACACCTCGGCCGCCACGTCATCGAGGGCCTGCTGGAGAAGGTTCCGGCCGACCTGATCACCGCCGTCGTCCGCAACGAGGACAAGGCCGCCGACTTCGCCGCCCGCGGCGTGCGGATCGCCGTGGCCGACTACAACACCCCCGAGACCTTCGACGGCCTCTTCAAGGCCGGCGACAAGGTCCTCCTCATCTCCGGCAACGAGTTCCACAAGGGCCGCGTCGGCCAGCACAGGGTCGTCCTCGACGCCGCGAAGGCGGCGGACGTCGCGCTCTTCGCCTACACCAGCGCCCCCGGCAGCCTGACCGCCGCCCTCGCCGACGACCACCGGAACACCGAGGCGGCGATCCTCGAGTCCGGTGTGACGTACGCGCTGCTGCGCAACGGCTGGTACAACGAGAACTACACCGAGCAGCTGGCGCCCGTACTCCAGTCCAACTCCGTCACCCAGGCCGCCGGCGAGGGCCGCGTCGCGTCCGCCGCCCGCGCCGACTACGCCGCCGCGGCGGTCGCCGTACTCACCGGCGAGGGCCACGAGAACGCCACGTACGAGCTGAGCGGCGACACCGCCTGGAGCTTCGCCGAGTACGCGGCCGAACTGGGCAGGCAGAGCGGCAAGGAGATCGCCTACAACGCCGTTTCCGTCGAGGCCTACACCGGCATCCTGACCGGCCACGCCGGACTGCCCGCGCCGCTGGCGGCGATCCTGGGCGAGGTGGACCGCTCCATCGAGAAGGGCGAGCTGGCCGCCACCGGCGGCGACCTGTCCCGCCTTACCGGGCGGCCCACCACACCGATCGCCGACTCGATCGCCGCCGCGCTGAACCGGTGACATGCCGCGCTCGGCGTAATGGAGCCGTCGGGCCCTCCGGCCGCCGCACGCTGTGCGTGTCGGTCACGGTCGTGTCAGGGGACTCGTGTGGGGAACGCCAGAGCCCGCAAACGGCTTCACCGGGATGATGGTGCGCGAGAGGCGCGGACGCCCGACCTCGCCGAGCCGCGGCCGTCGCGGGCCCACCGGGCCCGGGAGATCGCGCGAGCCGAAGGCCCCGCGGCCGCCCGCATCGTGGTCACGGTCGCCGTCGCCTGGCAGGTCGCCCTCTGGCTGGGAGCCGACCAGCCGCCGGTCTACGCGGCGGTCGTCCCGCTGGTGGCCCTGCGCGGCGACCCGGTCACGGCCCTGGGCGCATCGGTGCAGCGGTCCCTCGGCGTGGTGGCCGGCGTCCTGATCGGGATCGCCGTCCTGAACGTGCTGCGCCCCTCGACCCTCACGCTGTCGCTGGTGGTGGCCCTGGGCCTGGGCGTCGGCATGGTCCTGCGGGCCGGCGGCGCGCTGAACATCCAGGTCGCGGCATCGTCCCTGCTGGTCTTTGCCAACGACTCACCCGACGCCTACGCATGGCACCGGGTCTGGGAGACCGGCGCGGGAGCCGCCGTGACCATCCTGCTCGCCCCGCTGCTGTGGCCGCCCGACCCCCACCGCGTCCTGGCAGTCATCGCCGACGACTGCCGGGCGCGCCTGATCCGGGCCCTCACCGGCACCGTAGCGGCCCTGGACGGCGGTCCGGCCGCCGCGCGCGACAACCTCACCCTGGTCAACGCCCACGTCGCAGCGGTCCACGCGGGCGCCGCCCGCGCCCGCGAAGCCGAACGCGCCATGAGGTTCAACCCCCTGCGCCGCCGTCACCGCGACACCCTACGCGGGCAGGCTGAGCATCGCCACCGCCGACGCGCTCACCCCCCACCTGACCACCCTGGCCAGGGAAGTCGCCGCGCTCACAGGCCGGGACGACCTCGCCCCCGACCTCGCCCGCGCTCGCCGCCGGCTCCCCGAACTGGCCTCCCTCACCGCGCGGGCCATCGACCGCACCCTGTCCGGGGACGACCCCCGACCCGCGGTGGGCGCCGCCCGCGCCAACCTGGAGGCCTACATCCGCGCGGACTCCCGCCCCCTCGCCGTCGCCCTGCGCCGGCCCTTCTACCAAGTCCTCAACGACCTCGACCAGCCCGCCCGCCCCGCCTGACGGCGAGGACGTCCCCGCGGGTCAAGGCGTCAGGGGCGCGAGCACCTGGTTGTGGGTGTGCTGGTAGATCACGGACGTACGGAATCCGACGACCTCGCGGCGCTCGGTGAACTTGTCCATCAGGAAGCCGTGGAGGTAGTCCACGCTGGGCACGGAGACGTGCACGATCATGTCGTCGCCTCCGGTGACGACGTAGACCGTACTGACCTCGGGCAGGCCGGCCGCGTACGTCTTGAACCCCTCGATGACGGCTCGGCTGAGGGGGCGGATCTGGAAGTGGATGAGCGCTTGGACGTGACGGTTCAGGGCGGCCGGGTCGACCGCGGCGTGAAAGCCGGTGATCACTCCGCGGGCGCGCAGTGAGCGGAGACGTTCAAGGCAGGTCGACGGGGCGATGCCGAGGGCTCGGGCGAGGTCGCGGTTGGTCTGCCGCGCATCGCGCTGCAGATGCCGGACGATCGCCGAATCAAGTTCGTCCATACGGCGATTATGGCTTCCGTACCGAATTTCGTTCGGTGAACGGCCGAGCCTGTTGTCGAAGCGGCTAGCTTCATGCCATGACAGCCGCACTTGAGCACGCTCTGGCCCTCAACACCCCCCACCCTTCACACGAGTTGGTGCAGGTCGTACGCGGACACCGCAGCGGCCTCGCGATCACCATCGCGATCCACTCGACCGCCCTCGGCCCGGCCGCCGGCGGGTGCAGGATCGTCCACTACCCAGACCCCGCCGCCGCGATCGCCGACGCGCTGCGGCTGGCGGCGGCGATGACCGAGAAGAACGCGCTGGCCGGTCTGGCCCACGGCGGCGCGAAGGCGGTCGTCGCCCTCCCCGCGGCGGGCCGTCCGCCGGCCCTTGACCGTACGGCGCTGCTCCACGACCTCGGCGACGCCATCGAATCGCTCGGCGGCCGCTACATCGCGGGCCCGGACGTGGGCAGCAGCCCGGCCGACATGTCCGTGATCGCCGAACGCACCGCGCACGTGTGCTGCCGCCCCGTCGAGGACGGCGGCAGCGGCGACTCCTCCCTCCACACCGCGCGCGGCACCCTCGCGGCCCTGCGCGCCGTGGCCGAGGAAGCCTTCGGCTCAGCCGACCTCGCCGGCCGGACCTTCGGGGTGATCGGCCTCGGCGCGGTCGGCGCCCACGTGGCCCGGCTCCTGAACCGGGCCGGCGCGCGGCTCGTCGTGACCGACATCAACCCGGCCACCCGCAGCCTGGCCGAGGAACTGGGCGCGACCTGGGTGGATCCGGACGACGCCCTCGCGGCGGAGGTCGACGTCCTCGTACCGGCAGCGCTCGGCGGCCTGCTGACCGCCGCAACGGTGCCGCTGCTGCGGTGCGCGGCTGTCGCCGGCCCGGCCAACAACCAGCTCGACGAACCGGCCACCGCCGGCCTGCTCGCCGGACGGGGCATCCTCTGGGCGCCCGACGTGATCGTCAGCGCGGGAGGCGTCATCCACGCCACCGGCGCCGAACTGCACCGGGAATCCGAGGAACAGCTGACCCAGCGCCTCCACGGCATCGCCGGCACGCTCCGGCAGGTCTTCCACACGGCCCGGACCCACCGGACCACCCCCGCGGCGGCGGCCACCGAACTCGCCGGGCAACGAGTCCGCCGGGCGACCCGCCCGGCCTGACGGGCCGCCGACACGGGGTCTCGGCGGGTCAGCGGCGTCTGCCAGACTTCGCGGCATGCGATTCTTCAAGCGAGCCGACGAGCCGAGCCCTGCTCAGGACGCGGAGCCGGCAGACCTCAGCACGCTGCTGCTCCAGGGCGAGGACATGATCGAGCAGCTGGCTCGCGCGCACGTGTCCTGGGGTCTTGGTTCGGCGGACCGCTGGGGCCTGGACCAGAGGACCGGCCTGATCACATGGACCTTCCCCGACAAGACCGCGACGGCGCCCGCGCAGATCCTGGCCAGTTTCAGTCCCTCGTCGGGCTCGTGGCTGTGGGCCTGGGCGAACGAGAGCATCCTTCCGGAGATGAGCCGCGACGCCCGGGGCGTTCGGGAGTGGGCAGAAGCCCATGGTCACCATGGGCTGACCCGACCGGAGGTCGACGCCGACGAGCAGGTGGCGGCGACCCTCGCGGCTCTGGCCGTGCGGATCACCAGGGCAGCCGGCTTCTATCGGGCCCCGGGAGGCAACTCCGTCGCGATCATCACGTTCGGGCCCGTCACCCTGACCGCTGTGGACGGCACCACGTCCACCGTCAACATCGCCCTCGACTAGCTGACCATCACCACGTTCGGTGCACACTCGCCTTGCTGCCGGTCACCAGGCTCGCCGGCGGGACGTCATCGGCCACGACCGCGCCCGCGGCGACCACGGAGTCCCGGCCGATGCTCACGCCCGGCAGGATCGTGGCACCGGCGCCGATCCACACGTTCTCCGCCACGTCGATGGGTGCGCCGGTGAGGTACAGCCGCCGCTCCTCGGGATCGACCGGGTGGCCGCTGGTGATGAACGTGACCTTCGGTCCGACCATCACGCGCTCGCCGAGCCGGATGCCGGCGTAGTCCAGGAACGTGCAGTTCTGATTGATGAAGACGCGCTCGGCGAGGTCGAGGTTCAGGCCGTGGTCCGTGTAGAAGGGCGGATAGATCGTGACCCTCGGCGGCAGCGGCTTGCCGAGGATCTGTTCGAACAATTCCGCCTTGCCCGCTTCGTCGTCGAACGGCAGGACGTTCAGGCGTGACGTGAGCTCGGTGACCCGCAGGACCCTCTCGGCCATCGCCTGGAACTCGGCACTGTGGATGCGCATGAGACGGTCGCTGGACATGCCGCGATCCTTCCTGATGTACCGGTGGCTGGACAAGGCTCACCGGCGGCGTGCTCGTCCGCGTCGTGCAGCGCATCGCATCGCATCCTCGCGCTGACCGCCGCGATCCGGACAACGACCACACCGGACGGCCCGTCCGGAGCCCATCATGGACGGTATGACGACCGAATCCCGTGCTCGTTCGTTCAGCTCGGCGGCCGCGCGCTACGCCGCCCACCGCCCTTCCTATCCGCCCGCGATCTTCGACACCCTGCCCGAACTCGCCGGATTCCCGCTGGCCGGCGCCCGAACCGCCGACGTCGGGGCCGGTACGGGCATCGCCACCGCGCTTCTGGAGGCGCGCGGTGCCCGTGTCGTCGGCGTGGAGCCGGGCGAGGGCATGGCCGCGGAGTTCCGGCGCCGCAATCCGCGGACGCCGCTGGTGCGCGCGGACGGCAACCGGCTCCCGTTCGCGTCCGGTTGCCTCGACCTGGTGACGTACGCGCAGTCCTGGCACTGGACCGACCCGGCCCGCGCCGCCCCGAAGCGCTGCGGGTGCTGCGTCCCGGTGGGGCGCTGGCGGTCTGGTCGAACGACCCGGACGTCACCGTCGGATGGATGGCGGAGCAGCAGACCCGCATCGAGGAGCGGTTCGGCCCGGGCTGGTACATCAACGAGCGCACGCGCTCGCAGTACGGAGTGCGGTTCACCCACCGCCGCCTGCCGTGGTCCCGGCGCGTCCCCGTCGACACGCATCTGGGCAAGCTGTCCACGCACTCCCTGTTCCTCCTCGGCAAGCCCGGCACGGACGCCTTCCTCGCCGAGGAACGCGCCCTCCTCATGCGGCGGTTCCCGGACGGATGGGTGGACGAGCACTACGTGGTCGACCTCAGCCTGGCCGTCCGCCCGAACGGGCCCGGGCGACAATGACGTCGTGGAGCCAACCGGTCAGATCATCGTCGCCCTGGATTTCGACGACCGCCGAGCCGCCGACGAACTCGTCGACCTGCTCGGTGAGGAATGCCGTTCCTACAAGGTCGGACTGGAGCTGCTCACGGCGTCCGGGCCGGGCCTGATCAGGGACCTCGTAGCCGAGGGAAAGGACGTCTTCCTGGACCTGAAGCTCTTCGAGATCCCCAACTCCGTGGCCGGCGCGGTCCGCGCAGCCGGTTCTCTGGGCGTCTCCATGGTGACCGTCCACAGCATGGGCGGCCCCGGCATCATGGCTGCCGCCGTGGCCGCGGCCCGCCCCTTCCCGCGCCTTCGCGTGCTGGCCCTCACCGTCGTCACCAGCATGACGACGTCCGACCTCGCCGACATCGGGGTCACCGGCTTGACGTCGACCGAGGACCAGGTGCTGCGGCTGGCCCGGCTGGCGGAAGCCGCCGGGTGCCACGGGGTGGTCGCCTCGCCGCAGGAAGCCGGGCCACTGCGTGCCGTGCTGGGAGCCGGCGCGCTGATCGTCACGCCGGGAGTTGCGCTGCCAGGTGAGACCCCGGGCGAGCACATCCGGTCCGGCACGCCGCACGGCGCCGTGGCCGGCGGCGCGTCACATGTCGTCGTGGGCCGGTCGGTGACCCGTGCCGCGGACCCGGCGGCCGCATTCCGTCTGGTCCGCGCCGACCTGGAGCGGTGAGGAGCCGCCGACTGCATGTAATGGTCTCAGAGGTTATCTGTTCCTATACTTCGGCGCATGCAGCCCGTAAAGATCAGACGAGCAACCGAACAGGACGCTGAGGCCCTCACGGCACTGATCCATGAGTCCAGTGCCTACCAGGGGCAGTACGCCACGGTGATCGCCGACTATCGAGTCACACCTGCCTACATCGACCGGCACCTGGTCTTTGCGGCAGTCGGCTCTACAGGCCAACTGCTGGGCTTCTACGCCCTGGTGGTGGACCTCGCTGAGCTGGACCTGGCCTTCGTGTCGGACGGGACGCAGGGCATGGGTGTCGGTCGGCGTCTCGTGGAGCACATGCTCGACCAGGCCGCACGGGAGGGCCTGACGCACGTGCGTGTCGTGTCGAACCCCCCTGCCGAGCAGTTCTACCGGCGCATGGGTGCCGAACCGGTAGGGACGATTCCTCCCGCGCCGCCGAAGGTGACGTGGGCGCGCCCGGAGCTGCGGTTCACTGTTGCCCGCCGTGCGGAGGCCACGGGCGTTCATTGATCGCAGCGACGACGGCGGGTGGCTTCGGTCAACCGCCGCCGCTACGCCGGTGGGCAACTCGCCCGGCAGGTCCCGGCGGGCCATGGCCCATTACACGGGGCCGGGTCGAGCGGGGCGGCAACACCCTCCCCGGCGGCCGCAAACGGTCCGGCAGGTGAACCATCCCGCCACACAGAAGTGCGTCAGCCGGGCCGCGCGATACCGTTCAACGGCCGTACCGTCAACGGATTGTGACGATCCCTCACCCCATGTACTTTCGGGGGTGGCCGCGGAGCACGAGCCGTCCGGGGGAGCGATGAAGATCGGCCTTGTTCTGCCTCTCGCCGAGTACCCGTCGGGGCAGCCTTCGTACACGGAGATCAGATCGCTCGCCCTCCAGGCGGAGGACTCGGGCTTTGACTCGGTGTGGGTCTTCGACCACCTGCTGTTCCGGGGGCAGGACGGGGCGAGCGAGGGCATCTGGGAGTCCTGGACCGTCCTGGCGGCCCTGGCCGAGGCCACCGAGCGGGTCGAGCTCGGCTCGTTCGTGATGTGCACCGCGTTCCGCAACCCCGCCGTGCTGGCCAAGATGGCCGTGACCCTCGACGAGGTCAGCCGGGGCCGTCTCATCCTCGGTCTGGGCGCCGGCTGGCACCAGCCCGAGTTCGAGGCCTTCGGCATCCCCTTCGAGAGCCGGGTGGACCGGTTCGAGGAGGCGCTGCAGATCATCGTCGGGCTGCTGCGGACCGGGCGTGTCGACTTCACCGGCCGCCACCACTGGTCGCGCGCCGGCGAGCTACGGCCCCGCGGGCCCCGGCCCGGAGGCCCGCCCGTCCTGGTCGGTGCGAACCGGCCGCGGACGATGGGGCTGGCGGCGCGGTACGCGGACCTGTGGAACTCCTGTTGGTTCGGCTCTCCCTCCGGCGCCGTGGAGGTCCTCGCCAGGGTGCGGGAGAGCTGCCTGGGCGAAGGGCGCGATCCGGCGACGCTGGGCATCACGCTCGGCGTCAACGTCAGCGTCGAGGGGGAGGACGGTCGCGGCGGGGAGGCGCCCCCGGGCGTCGACGTCCTGACCGGATCGCCGGGCGTGGTGGCCCGGGGGTTGCGCCGGTACGAGGCGCTCGGTGTCTCCCACCTCGTCCTCAACCTCAATCCGCATCACAGGGAAGCCCAGAGCCGCCTCGGCGCGGCCCTGCGGCTGTACCGGTCCGGAGCCCGGCCGACCACAGAAAAGGTGAACCAATGACGTGGACCGTCGATGAATCACGGGTGCGGCCCTTCCTGTCGGCCGCCGAACGGCGCGATGTCACGGGGATGTTGAGAGGAGCACCGGAACGGGGCCGGACCTTCTCCGAGACGGGGGAGGCGGACGCGGGTTCCCATCCCGTGGTGCCCGAGGCGCGCAAGAGGTGGAAGGACAGCAAGGATTTCAAGGACTTCAAGGACATCAAGGACGGCAAGGACGGCAAGGACGGGAAGGAGTCCAAGGACGTCAAGGACGGCAAGGACACGAAGGACGGCAAGGAAACCAAGGACATCAAGGACTACAAGGACAGCAAGGACTCGAAGGACAACAAGGACTACAAAGATTCGAAGGACAGCAAGGACACCAAAGACACCAAAGACGGCAAGGACGGGAAGGACGGCAAGGACGGCTTCGACGGGGCCATGACCCCGCCCGGCCCCGGCGCCTTCGTGGACCGGGCACTCGGATCCGCCGCCGGGGTCGGCCCCGGCCCCGCGAGCGCCGGCATGGGGAACGCGTCACCGGCCCCGGCGGGACGGCTCACGGAGGAGCAAGAGGTCGCGGCGGAACTGCGGGGCTCTCGGATCAACCGACTGCTGAGGAGGCGCGGTGTCGTCATCTGAGGTGCCCCGCGCCGACTTCTCCGGACTGGTCATCGTCGCCGACCCCGAGGATCCGGTGGCGGTCGAGGTGCGGGACTTCGTCCGCGAAAGCGGGCACGAGGCCGCCGTTCTCGACGTGTTCGATGCCGCACAGATGTTCACCGTCACCGTCGAGGACGACACGGCCGTCGTCGAGCCGGCCCTGCCGATGGTGCTCCGCCTGCCCGCACCGCCCCTGCTCAGGATCAGCTTCGACGCCGAGTTCCAGCTCAACGAGTGCCTCGCGCACCTGTGGGCCGTTGCCGCCCTCACCCCGGCACCCGTGATCAACCGTCCCGCGCCCGGCGCCCTGGGCAGCAGCGTCTCCGCCTCCGCGGCGCTGACCGAACTGCGGGCCGGACTGCCCGTCGGCTCGGTCGAGGTGTTCTCCTCCCGGCCGCCGGAGCCCGACGGGCCCGCGGCAGCGGACGGGGAGGGCACCCAGTGGTGGGTGCAGGACCTGAGCTCCTGGACCACACGGCCCTGGCCCGAGCAGTCGGCCGCCCCCGGCCCCTACCGTGCGCGGTGGTCGGACCCCGACCCCCTGTTCGAGAACGTGGTGGTGCTCGGGGAGCACGCCTGGCCGTGCAGCGCCGTCGAACTCGACGGGCTGCGCCTGGAGGAACGCAGCACCGAGATCGTCGCGCGACTCGGACTCCAACTGGCCTCCGTGGTCTGGCGCATATCCCCGGACCTCACCGGTGCGAAGCCCGTCCTCGTAGAGCCGTTCCCCGATGTGGAACAGCTGCGCATGGTCTGGCTGGGTCTCGGCCCCCGACTCCTGAAGGTGATCTTCCCATGATCTACACCGTCGGACTCGCCTCCGAGAGCACCATCGCGCACTTCACCGACGCCGCCGAGGCCCGCGGAGTCCACGTCGAGAACGTGGACCTGAGCGAGGTGGTGCGGCAGGACGACTGGCGGCTGGCCATCGGCGGGTCCCGTCCGGCGCGGCTCGGCGAGCACACCCTCGATCCCGAAGGCTCGTACTACTGCCGGATCAGCGACCTGTCGTCCCTCGCCGAGGACCGGGAGCAGGCCCTGCGCTGGCGCTGGCTCACCACCGCCCTCACCGCCTGGCTCGACCAGATCCCCGGTCTGGTCGTCAACCGCCCTTCCATCCGATCCGACAACGGCTCCAAGCCGCTCCACGAACGGTCCCTGGCCGGCGACGGGTTCAGGGTTCCGCCCGCCATCACCGGCTCCTCGCCGGAACGCCTGCAGGCCTTCGCCGAGGCCGGGCCGACCATCGTCAAGGCGGTGTCAGGGGTACGCGCCGACAGTCGGCTCCTGCGGCCCGGCGAGCTGGCCGACTTCGACCCCTGGCAGGGACCGATCCACCTTCAGCGCTACGTACGGGGCCGGGACGTCCGCGCCCACGTCGTCGGCGACCGGGTGCACGCCGAGGAGATCCGCTCCGGCGCGGCGGACTACCGGACCGACCCCGACGCGGTGTTCACCCCGTACGAGCTGCCCGGACCGCTCGCGGAGCAGGTCGTCCGCCATACCGCGGACCTGGGCATGTCCCTCGCGGGCTGGGACTTCAAGGTCGCCGACGACGGCACCCACTGGTGCCTGGAGGTCAACCCGATGCCGGCGTACGACTGGTACGACCGGCGGCTGGGCGGTGACATCACCGCATCGCTCCTCGCACTGCTCCAGGGGAGGCACCCGTGATCGACAGGCTGACCGTACTCACCGAAGCCGAAAGCGACGCGCTGCGCGAGACCGTGCACGGCCTGCGCGAGCACTGGATCCCGCGCGGCGCCGAACCCGCCTCCTTCTTCACACTGGGCACGCCCAGCTACCTCGACCTCGCCGAGAACCCGGACGTCGGCGACTACCAGAAGCGGGCCGACACCTCCAGGCCGCTCCTGTGGGAGGCCTTCGGCGGGCTGTACGAGCGGCTCGCCGACCTCCTCGAAGGGCATCTCGGCGCCCCCGTCCACTACCCCGGACACCTCGCCATGCCCGGCTTCCACGTGTGGCTGTCCGCAGCCGTGTTCACCAAGCCCAAGGCGCCCGTCCACTTCGACATGCAGTACCGGGCCTTCAGCTGGCCCCCCGGGACCGACCTGACCCGGCTGGTGTCCTTCACCCTGCCCGTCCGGCTGCCCGCGGCCGGCGGCGGCCTGAACGTCTGGGACGCCGACTACGAGGACTTCCGCCGGGCCGCCGGCAAGGGCTGGATCGAGAGCGCCGCCGACCTCAAGCGCTTCCACACCAAGCACTACGTCCCCTACACCCCCGGCCAGATGGTGATCCACTCCGGCCACACCCTCCACCAGGTCGCCCCCAGCAGCCGTGTGGAACCCGACGACGAGAGGCTCACGCTCCAGGGCCACGGGGTCTGGAGCGCCGGACGCTGGCTCCTGTACTGGTGACCGGTGACCGTGCCGCGTATCCGGTGCGTGTATCGCGGGCGTATCGAAAAGCGCATACGCCACGGCAACGGCCCGTCGTCTCCCATGGGTCCATGAACCACAACGCCTCCCCGCCCTCCCCGTCCTCACAGCCCCGCCACACGCGCAGGATCGTGCTGATCGGCCTGTCGGTCCTCGGCGTGGCGAGCGCCGTGTTCGTCGTGCGGGGGCCGCTGCTGATGTCCGCTCCGGCGTGCATGGCCGGGCGGTGGCACGGCTGCTTCGACACGTTCAACGGCGTGGTGCTCATGACGCTGGTCGCGCTGCCGTTGGCCGCGCTGGTGGTGTGGGCCCTGGCGCGCCGTCGGCGTGCCGCCGGCGTCGCACCGGCGTGGCGGATGCCGCTGGCCGAGGTGGGCATGGTCCACGGGACGGTGCCGTTCGTCTGGTTGACGATGATGCCGGGCGCCGGGGCCGGCATCGTCCCCGGCCGGGTGAGCCTGGTACCGCTGCGGGACCTGATCACGATGGGGCCGCTCGGGATCGCCGGCAACCTGCTGGTCTTCGCGGCACTGGGGTTCTTCGCCCCGATGCGGTTCGCGGCGCTGGCGTCCGTGCCGCGGATCCTGGCGCTCGGGGCGGGCTGCTCGGCCCTGGTCGAGATCGCGCAGTACGTCCTGCGCCTGGACCGGGTGTCCTCCGTGGACGACGTACTGGTCAATGCCGCCGGCGCCGTGCTGGCCGCGCTGGCGTCGCGCCGCTGGTGGCGTACCACGACGCAAGCGCCGTCGGACCGGCCGCGCCCCGCGCCGGCCCCGGCATCGGCATCGGCGGCGGCACGATGAACCGCGCGTCCGGTGGGCCCCGCCTCCCGGCATGCGTCGGCGCCGGGTCCTGTCGTCGCGTTGCTTAGGCTTCGGACATGCGCGTACTGATCGTCGAGGACGAGCCCTACCTGGCCGAAGCCGTCCGTGACGGCCTCCGGCTGGAAGCGATCGCCGCCGACATCGCCGGCGACGGCGACTCCGCCCTGGAACTGCTCAGCGTCCACTCCTACGACCTCGCGGTCCTCGACCGCGACATCCCCGGCCCCTCCGGAGACGAGGTCGCCCGCCGCATCGTCGCCTCCGGCAGCGGCATCCCGATCCTCATGCTCACCGCCGCCGACCGGATCGACGACAAGGCGTCCGGGTTCGAGCTCGGTGCCGACGACTACCTCACCAAGCCGTTCGAGCTGCGGGAGCTCGTCATGCGGCTGCGGGCGCTCGACCGCAGGCGCGCGCACGCCCGGCCCCCGGTCCGCGAGATCGCCGGCCTGCGCCTCGACCCCTTCCGCCGGGAGGTCTTCCGCGACGGCCGCTACGTCGCGCTCACCCGCAAGCAGTTCGCCGTGCTCGAAGTCCTCGTCGCCGCCGACGGCGGGGTCGTCAGCACCGAAGATCTGCTGGAACGGGCCTGGGACGAGAACGCCAACCCCTTCACCAACGCCGTCCGCATCACCGTCTCCGCACTGCGCAAACGGCTCGGCGAACCGTGGATCATCGCCACGGTGCCGGGCGTCGGCTACCGCATCGATTCCGGCAGCCCCGACCTCGGCCCCGATCTCGGCTCCGACACCGACCGCCCCGGTGCCGCCGGTGCCTAGACGCCCAGGGCTCAGCGCCCGGCTGAAGCTCACCCTCAGCTACGCCGGGTTCCTCGCCGTCGCCGGCGCGCTCCTGCTGGCCGTGGTGTGGGGGTTCCTGCTGCGCTACGTCCCCGACAACCCCCAGGGGCTTCTCGGGATCTCGCCCAACCGCTACCTCCTCGTACGCACCTTCGTCCCCGCCGCGGCCGTGGCGATGGGCTTCCTGCTCGTGTTCGGGCTCGCCGGGGGATGGATCCTCGCCGGCCGGATGCTCGCACCGCTCACCCGGATCACGGCCGCGGCACGGACGGCCGGGAACGGATCGCTGGCCCACCGGATCCGCATGGAAGGCCGCCAGGACGAGTTCCGTGAACTCGCCGACGCGTTCGACACCATGCTCGGACAACTCGAATCGCACGTCGCCGAGCAGCAGCGGTTCGCCGCGAACGCCTCCCACGAACTGCGCACCCCGCTGGCCATCTCCCAGACCCTGCTCGACGTCGCCCGCAAGGACCCCACGCGGGACAAGGACGAACTCCTCGCACGCCTGCAGGCCGTCAACAGGCGCGCGATCGACCTCACCGAGGCCCTCCTGCTGCTCAGCCGCAGCGACCGCGGGCACGTCACCCGCGAGAGCGTCGACCTCTCCCTCGTCGCCGAAGAGGCCGCCGAAACCCTGCTCCCCCTCTCCGAACAGCGCGGGATCACACTCGACGTCACCGGCGGTGCGGCACGCACCAGCGGCTCGGCGGAGCTCCTGCTGCGGATGGTGACGAACCTCGTCCAGAACGCCGTCGTCCACAACCTCCCCGCCGGCGGCTCCGTCACCGTCCACACCGAGGCGCAGGGCGACGCGAGCGTGGTGCGGGTCGAGAACACGGGGCGACCGCTGCCACCCGAACTGGTGCCGACCCTCACCGAACCCTTCCGGCGCGGAACGGAACGCGTACGCACCGACGAGCACGCGGGCGTCGGCCTCGGCCTCGCCATCGTGCACAGTATCGTCCGCGCCCACGACGGGACCCTCGACCTCGCGCCCCGGCCCGCCGGCGGTCTCGTCGTCACGGTCCGGCTTCCCGGCCTGCCGTAGGCACCGTCCCGAGCGGCGGGCTGGGCATCGCTGTCAGTGCCCTCCGCCACAATGCGTTGCGTGATCAACGAACTCGAAGCGATCGACTGGTCGTCGATGAACCACGCGTACGGTCCGGCCGGTGACGTTCCGCTGTGGCTGCGGGACATGCGCTCGGCCGACCCCGTTGTCCGGGAGAAGGCGTTCAGCGCGTTCTACGGCGCGGCCCACCACCAGGGCGACGTGTACCCGTGCACGACGGCGAGCCTGCCGTTCCTCTTCGACATGGCCGACGACCCCGAGGTCCCCGACCGTGCCGCGGTCATCGGGCTGCTGCTCGGCATCGGACGCGCAGCCGTGGACGGCGGCGAGGGCATCCGCATCGCACCGGACGGCACCGAGTCGTCCGCCTGCGCGGACGGCGCGGCGGTGATGCGCGCACGCGCCGACGCCTTCGTGCGCTACGCGGCGGACCCGGATCCGCTGGTGCGCCGGGCGGCGATCGAGGGACTGGGCCTCTTCCTCGACGACGCCGACCGCGCGGTGGAGATACTCGGGGGACGGCTGCCGGCGGAGAGCGGGACCACGGAACGGCTGCTCGTCGTCCGGACGATGGCGGACCTCGCGCTGCGGCTGCCCGCCGCACGAGATGCCGCCACGAGCCGGCTCGGCACCCTGGCCGATGACACGGAGGCGGACCCCGACCTCCGCCTCGCCGCGCTCGTCCACCGGGCCCGTTGCGTCCCGGAGGGCATCACGGACGAAGTCGTACCGACCGCGATCCATCTGCTGCGTGAACTCACGCCCACCCCGCAGAGCGCGCCCGAAGGGGCCGCATGCCGGTCCGGTGCCGGGGAGGGCGCGTGCACGGATGCCGCCGCGCCCGCGACGGCACACGACGTCCCGCCGCAAATAGCCGCCGCGTTCGAGGACCTCGCACGGCACAACCGTGTCCACGCCCCGACCACGTCCCTGTTGAACACCTTCCACGAGGTGCTGAACGCCCGCGTGCCCGCACGCACGGCCGTGCTCACCGAACAGCTCCGCAGCCCGGACCCCGCCACCCGCTACGACGCGATCCGCATGACCCAGAACCTCGTCACCGGCTGGCGCGGTGACCACACCGGCCTCGTCATGCTCCTCGCGGACCTCCTGCAGCTGGACGATCCGTACACCGCCGCGGCGGCGGGCGAGTGCCTCGGATCCCTGGTGCCGGTCTGCGAGCCTGCCCGCGAAGCCCTCGCCGCCTACGTCGCCGCACACCGCACGGCGTACGGGCCGGACGTGTGGGCGGCGCCGAACCCACGGTTGCGCCGCGCCCACCAGGAAGCCGTCATGGCGCTGGCACGCCTGGGTGACCCACGGGCGCTGCCCTGCCTGCTGACGGCCCTGGACAGCGGTACCGACGCCTGGCGCGCCGTTCAGGTCGCCGGTCGTCTGGGCCCGGCCGCCGGCGAACTCGTACCGAGGCTGACCCGGCGGCTCGCCGCCGTGGACTTCTCGGAGGAGTGGGCCGGCATGGGCGCCGGCGCCGTGATCTCCGCCCTCGGCGACCTCGGCGACCCCACGGCCGTTCCCGCGCTCGCCGACGCCGTCACCGCCGCGGTCCGCCACGAGCAGTGGCGCACCGCGGCCTCCGCCGTGGAGGCGCTCGCCTCCTTCGGAGCCCGCGCCTCATCCGTCCTGGAGGTGGTCCGCCCGCTCGCCGACGCCGGAGACGTCGACCTCAGGGCGGCCGCCACGGCCGCGCTGTGGGCGATCGGACGCGACCCGGAGGGCGTCCTGCCGCGGCTGAACGACCTGCTCGACAGCTACCGCGCCCACGGCGCGGCCGACGTCCTGGGCCGGATCGGCCCGCCCGCCGCGACGGCGCTGCCGCGCCTGCGCAGGATGCTGACCGCCGACTACGAGTGGACCCGCGTCCACGCCGCGGCCGCGCTGTGGGACATCGGCGGCGAGGCCGAAGCCCCTCTCGTGCTCCAGACGCTGCTGGCCGCGTGGGACGAGAACGAGGCCACCTCGAACCACGTCCTGGCCTGCCTGAACCGCATGGGCCCGGCCGCCGCACCTGCCCTTCCCCGCATCCGAGCGGAACTCGCATGGCCCCGCCGCAGCGGCCGCTTCCAGGACATCACGCACGACGAAGAACTGCAGCGCACCTGCCGCGCCGTGGCGGCCCGTCTCGCCAGGGCCGTCACGTAGGGTGGGCCGGTCCGCGAACAGCCAAGGAGAACGGGGGAGTTGGTGGAATCCTTGCGGCCCGGCGACCAGCGGGAGATCGGGGGGTACCGCCTGCTGGCGCGCCTCGGCGAAGGGGGAATGGGCGAGGTGTTCCTGGCCCGGACCGCGTCCGGGCGGCCGCTGGCCCTGAAGACCGTGCACCGGGAGCTGAGCCTGGAGCCGGACTTCGCCGACCGGTTCGCCCGCGAGATACGCACCAACGACCGTGTGCGCAGTGCGTGGACGGTCTCGGTGGTGGATTTCAGCCCGCCGGGGGTGCTGCCGCAGTGGCTGGCGACGGAATACGTTGCCGCGCCGTCGCTGGGCGACTGGGTGCACCAGTACGGACCGCTGGGGGCACCGGCCGTGGCGTGCCTGGCCCGGGAGCTGGCAGCCGCGCTGGTCACCGTACGGGCGACCGGCGTGGTCCACCGCGACATCAAGCCGGCCAACGTACTGCTCGGTCCGGAGCGGCCCTTCCTCATCGATTTCGGGATCGCCCGCGCGGTGCGCGACCCGCGCCACACCCAGACGGGCACGGTCATCGGCACGCCCGGCTATCTCGCGCCGGAGCAGGCGACGGGTGCCGTGGCATCGGCTCCGGCGGACGTGTTCTCCCTTGCCGCGGTCCTCGTGTACGCGGCCACCGGACGCGGTCCGTTCCTGGCGCGCGGCGAGGAGCTGGAGCTGCCGGCCCTCCTGTACCGGATCGTCCACGACGAGCCGCGCCTCGACGGCCTGCCGGAAGCACTTCTGCCGCTGGTGGGGGAGTGCCTGGCGAAGGACCCGGACCAGCGCCCGACCGCCGAGGACCTGGTGGCGCGGCTCGGCGCGGCGGCCGCAGCAGAGGAAGACTGGAGCAGCGTGATACCGGCGGCCCTGGCCGCCGACGTCGGCCGCCGGGAGGCCGAACTCCGCCGACTGCTGACCGCGTCACAGCGGCCCGCCCCCGCCCCCGCCCCCACGCCCGCGGGGCCCGGCACGTCCCGGGTCCCCCCACCGCAGCCCCAGTACGCCCCCGTCACACCCGCGGCCCCGGCTCCGTCCGCTCCCTCCCCACACCCGCGCGGGTGGGCCTCCCGCCGGCCCCTGGCCACCGGCGCGGCCGCGGCCCTCGCCGCCGCCCTCGTCACGCTCGCGATCCGCCTTCCCGGGGGAGGCGAGGGCGACGGGTCCGCATCCCCCACGCCGTCGGCGTCCGCACCGGCGTCCTCACCGGCCTCGCTGCCGGAGTCGTGGGTCGGCACCTGGTCCGGCGTCGGGCCCGGGACGCCGGACGCGGACGGCATCTCCCGGGCGAGGACAGGTGAGTTCGCGGTCACGGTCACGCTGCGCGCAGGGGTCGTGGGCGAGCTCGTCGGCGGGCAGGTCAGCGACGTCAAGGAGGTCTCCACCGGGCGCAACCTGGGGTGCACGGAGGCCCTCGAGCTGCGGCAGGTCAGCCGGACCACGGCGGTCTTCGCGGCGGTGACCAGCCACCCGACCGACCGCACGGCCACCTTCGACTGCCCCCGGGGCAATCTCTACGTGCTGACGCTGGACAACCCGGACCGCCTGACCCTCGCCTCGGAGGGAGCCCAGTCGGCGGGCGCCCCCGCATCCCTGTCCCGCCGCCCCTGAACCCGGGTCCCGCCCCCGGGGGTCACAAGGCGAGCACGGGGCGGGTCGAGAAGTCCTCGCAGAGGTCCTCTCCCTCCGGGCCGTAGACGAACTCGGCCATCGAGGGATTGCGGTTGGCCGTGGCCAGGGGCAGCCACGCCAGCAGGTGGCCGTACCCGCCGCACACCGACTCGCCACCGTCGCCGCCGTGGACGGCAGTGGCGTCGCTCGTCAACTCGGTGCTGTAGGTGTCGTAGGCGATGCGCAGGCCGAAGCCGTTCAGCTGGTTGTGCGGGCCCGTGTGGTCCCCGTACGGGATGCGGTCGAGCGGGCAGTCGTTGCCCCACCGGAACAGGGTGTCCGCTCCGGCCCCGCAGGCGTGCTCCCACTCGTCGGAGGTGGGCATCCGCAGGCCACGGGCCGCGAGAGCGGCCGGCATGTCATCAGGCAGTTCGGTCAGGTTCTCGTCCTCCACGGCCATGAGCACGGTCGCCAGGACAACGCTCCGGCGCGGGCTGAGCACCTCCGCGAGGTGCGCCCGCAGGGTGGGCCCGTAGCCGAAACCCTGCTCCAGGCTCTCCGCGTAGTCGGCGGTCTGCTCGGGCGTCGGCTGCCAGGCGTCGAGGTCGAAGCCCAAGGACACGGGGCCGCCGGGTATCAACGCGAACTCCTGGCCGTCCCGCTCGATCCGGACGCGGTGCAGCGGGGCACCCAGGAATTCGACGGTTTCGACGCCGGATACCCGGCCGTTCACCAGCGCGGCGGCTTCCCGGGCGACGCGATGTGCAGTCGCCGCATCGAAGCGCCGCCACTGGTCGAGAGTGAGATCAGCGAGGGACATGGACCGGAGTGTTACACGAGGGTCTGACACTGCCCGCACCGGCAAGAGCGACATGTCAGGCGTCGAGGGACGCGCGCCGGATTGCGTCGAGGGAGCGTGCCACATCGTCGTCGGTCGTTGACCAGTTGCTGACCGAGATGCGCATGACGCGGCGGCCGTGCCAGGAGGAGCCGCTGATCCACGCCGTACCGTCGTCGAGCAGCCGGGCGAGGACGCGTTCGGTGCGCTCGTCGGTGCCGAAGGAGGCGCAGATCTGGGTGAACACGACATCGTTGAGGACGGTCGCGCCCTCGATCCGGGCGATGCCGGTGGCGAAGGTGCCGGCGTGCCGGCACAGCCGGTCGACGAGGTCCGCCACGCCGTGGCGGCCCAGGGACCTGAGTGCCGCCCATACGGGGAAGGCTCTGCCGCGCCGGGACAGCTCGGGGACCTTGTCGATGGGGTCTCCGCGTTCGTCGTGGATGAGGTAGTGGCCTTGCAGCCCCATGGCCGCCTTGAGCGCCGAGGGGTCGCGCACGATGGCGAGGCCGCAGTCGTAGGGGACGTTCAACGTTTTGTGGGCATCGGTCGCCCACGAGTCGGCGTCCCCGCAGCCCGCGGTCAGGTGTGCGTATGCCGGGGAGGCTGCTGCCCACAGGCCGAACGCGCCGTCGACGTGCACCCACGCTGCCGCCTCGCGGGCGGCGCGGATCGTCTCGGCGAAGGGGTCGAAGGCGCCGGAGTGGATGTCTCCGGCCTGGAGGATCAGGATCGTCGGCTGCTGCCCGCCGCCGCCGGCCAGGGCGTGCCGCAGGGCCTCGGCCTCGATACGCCCTTGATCGTCTGCCTTGACCAGTTCGGGCATGCCGAGCCCCAGGTAGCGCAGCGCCAGGTCGACGGCCATGTGGCGGTCCTCACCGGCGAGGACACGTACACCCGGCCCACCCGTGAGACCGTCGCGGGCCACGTTCCAGCCGGTGCGCCGCAGTACGGCATCGCGCCCGGCGGCGAGGCAGGTGAAGTTCGCCATCGTGGCACCCGTGGTGAAACCCACGGCGCTGCCGCTCGGCAGCCCGAGCAGATCGAGCAACCACGCCCCGGCGACTTCTTCGGCTGCCGCGTACGCGGGCGACGCGGCCCGCATGACGCAGTTCTGGTCCCAGGCGCTGACCAGCCAGTCCGCGGCCAACGCGGCCGGCTCGGTGCCGCCGACCACGAACCCGTAGAAGCGGCCGCTGGGAAACGCGGTGAGTCCGGGCTCACAGGCCGTCGCCAGCAGATCGACGACGTCGGCGGGCACGCCGGGACCGTCGGGCAGCTCGACACCGAGCGCGCGCATGATCTCGTCGACCGAAGCGTGTGCGGGAACCGGGCGGTCGGGCAGGCTCGCCAGCCATTCCACGGCATGGCCGTACGCCTGTCGCAGCGCCGCCTCGCGCGCGTCCATACCTCGGACTATGCGACGGCCGCCACCACCACGCAAGCCACAACGTGGACGGTCACTCCCCGTCGACCGCGGATCGCCCGGGCCGCCCTGATTGCTCCTCCGCAAGCCACCCCGAACGGACACCGTGCCGTGCTCCGCCATCCTGACGGCGGCGTCTACGAGTACGTCAGCAGCTGAGGAAGGGCATCGGGAGCAACGCGGGTGCGGCCGGCCAGGGTGAACGGCTGTTGGGGTACGGGCCCACGGCAGAGGAGTGGCGCGGCCGTACTCCACGTTGCGCTCACCCCTCCGGGGCGGGGGCTGGGGAGCCCGTCACCAGCGCCTCCACCTGGGGCCGCAGCGCGGGCTCCGCGCACAACGCGAAGTGATCGGTCCGCCGCAGGTCGAACACCCCCCGCAGGCCACGCCGCCGCGCATGCGCGACCAGATCGTTGAAGTGCGTCTCGAAGCGCGTGGAGAAATGGATCCGCACCGGCCCTCCGCACACCGACCGCAGCCGCTCGCACCGGCGCACGAACCGCTCGTAGGACCCCACATCCTCCGCGTCCTCCCACACCTCGCCCGCGTGCCGGCACACCTGCGCCAGGTCCTTCCCGGCGATCCGGTGCAGGTAGTCGCAGAAGTTCGCGAAGGTGTCCAGGTCCCGGGTCCCCGCCACGATCCCGCGCAGCGCCGCCGCCGGATCGGACAGGTCCAAGCCGGCCAGGGCCCGGGTGACGGGGAGAGTGGACCGGTTCATGTTCGGGTCCAACAGCAACACCCCCGTGAGCGCGGGTCGCTGCTCCGGACGCTCCGCCCACTGCTCGGCCAGGCGCAGCACCGTGTCGGCCCCGTACGAGAACCCCACCAGCACGAGCCGCTTGTTCGGGTGGCGCCGGGCGAGCGCCTTGATGGCGCCCGCGATCAACTCGGTGTGCGTGGCCAGGCCGATCGGCCGGTAGCGCGCGTCGCGTGCCTCCTCCGGATGGTGGCCGAACGCGGTCAACGCGACGGTGTGGGGCCGGGCCGAGGCCATGTACGGGCGGAACTCCGAGGCGTCCGTGCCCAGACCGTGCAGCAGGACCACCAGGTCACGCGAAGCCGTGGCCCGCTCCAGGTAGCGCAGCCGGCGGCCGAAGACCATGTGGTCCGCCGGCAGGTCCACGTCGAAGTCGTCGGCACTGATCTCGAAGGAACCCTCGACCACCACCGGCCCCGCGTCCCGGCCGCCCGAACCCGCCCTGCCGCTCCACCACCCGAGGCCGAAACCGGTGCCCGCGGCGAGGAGCGCGACACCGGTCGGCGCGACGGCGTGCGCCCCGACCCAGTCGAGCACGGCGCGGGCCTCGTCCGCGTAGATCCCGATCAGGATCCCCAGCGCGCCCCCGGCGCCGGCCAGGGCCGCACGCACCCGGGTCACCATGCCCGTGGCCGGGCCCGGGCCCGGAGCCGTCATCCCGCGCCCCGCGGCCGGGCCGACGCCCGCACCCCTGTCCGTCCCCGCACCCCGTCACCCCGTCCTCCGTGCCGCGGCCCCCGTCGCACCGGTGTTCGCGTCCCTTACCCGTGGGGTGGGCGGGCGAAGCCCTTCCGGTTCCCGGGGCCTCCGACACCTCTAAGTGCGCTGGGTGTCGTCTGCCTTGAGGGCGGTGCGGACACCGGTGAAGACCACGGTGATCAGGCAGAGGGCGACGATGGTCTCGGCCCACAGGAAGGCGAACCAGTCCAGCACGCAGCCGATCGGGGGTGTGCCCGGGGCGGTGTTGCGGAACGCGGCGAGGGCGAAGAGGGTGGCGGCCATCCACGCGAGGGCGGGCCAGAGCAGCCCCTGCCGGTGCGTGATCACGTACCAGGCCGCGAGGAGCACGGACGCCGCCAGTGCCCACATCACGATCATCATGAAGGCCGTGAAGACGAGCAGGCTGCCCGATCGGGACACCTTCACCCCCAGTTCGGCCTCCTGCCGGGAGCCTGCGGGTGTCGTGGAGACCGAGAAGAGCGTGTCGTTGTTGGAGAACAGCAGCCGTACCGGAACCTCCTTGCCGTCCAGGAGCGCCCAGAACCCGATGTCGGTCTCGTAGGTGTCGAACGGGTAGTCGCTGATCGATCCGTCCGTGACCGCGACCTGCAGGTCTTTGGTCGTGATCCGCTCGTGCGCCTTGAACGCCAGGTCGCCGAGGGTCGCTTGGGTGGTCTGGAGGGTGAGATCGGCCACCGGGGCGGTCCCGTCCTCCTCGCCGAGGGTGCCGCGCGGGGTGACCCGGACCCGGAGTACGAGGTCTCTGGCCGCGGCGTCGACGCGTTGGACGGTGGCCTCCACGTCCACCCGGTCGGGGGCCGGGGAACCGACCGTGTGGACCGTGTCGATCACCTGCCGCTCGGTGAACTGCAGCCATGACCCCAAGGCCACCGCCCCCACGATCAGGAACGCGATGGGGAGCAGGACCGACAGCATCGACGACCCGGAACGGCGAGGGCGGGGTGGGTCCGAGGGGGAGGGTGGGGCCATGATGACTCCGGCGAGATGGGGGAGGGGCTCGTCCGGCCTGGGCGGTGCCCGCCGTGCGATCCTCGTCCACCGGGCCGGAGATCCACCGCATCCGGGCGGGTGTGTCGCCGTAGACCGGACTGCCCGGTTCCGCTCCCCTTCCCGGTCCACCGCCGGGACCCGACGCGGCCGACGGCTCCTTCCTCCCGCGCCCGCGCGGCGCCCGCGGGAACCGTCAACGCCCTCCTGAACGTCGTCCGGACGAGGCACCCCGATCGCAACCCGTAGGCGACGCCGCCCCTCCGGCGGCGGAAGGAGACGGCATGCCGGACTGGCTTCTCGCGATCCTCATACCCGGCGGCCTGCTGGCCGTGGGCCTCGGCGGGTTCCTCCTCTGGGCCCGCTTCGGCACCGAGGATCCCGTGGAACACCACAGCTCCATGCCCCACACGTGGGACCCGCCCGACGGCTGATCAACGGCCCGGCAGGCAGGGGGCGCGGAGCGCCGCTCACGTGGTGAGGTCGACGCGTACGGTCTCCACCCAGGCCGGGGGCGCGGGAGGGTCTTCCCCCACCAGTGCGGCGATCAGCCGGCACGACGGGGTCTCGTCCGGCCACGGCGTGTACCCGTCGGTCAGTACGACCACGACGTTCGGCCGGTCGGGCAGGGCCAGTGCCGCGCTGATGCCGACCCGCATGTCCGTGCCTCCGCCGCCGGCCAGGGTCACCTCGCCGGTACTGCGCACCCGGGTCACAGCGTGCACGTCGGCGTCGCAGGCGAGGACGGCGACCCGGTTGCCGCCGACACCCACCTCCCGCAGGACGCCGGTGACTTCGGCGAGCGCGGCCGCGAGGTCGTCGGGGCCCATCGAGCCGGAGGTGTCGATGACGACGGCCACCCGCGGCAGCGGCCTGCGCAGGCTGGGCAGCACCACCCGGCCGCCGAGCGCGGGAGTGCGGCGCGAGGGGCGGCGGTACGTGTAGTCCACCGCGCCGGCCGCCCAGGCCGCGGCCTCGCGGACCGCTCCGGACAGGGCTTGGCGCCAGTCGACGGTGGGCTCCAGCAGCTCCTCCGCCCACCGGGCCCAGCCCGCGGGGACGCGGCCCCGGGTGCGCTGCTGGGCCCGTACGGCCTGGGCGGTCTGCCGGCGCAGCGCCTCCGCCTCCACCGGGCCGACCCGGGCGGGGCCGCCGTCCTCGCCCAGCTCCCAGGACGAGGGAGTGCCGTGCGCGCCGGAGCCGCAGTCCGGCCCGTGGGGCGTGCGGGGGATCGCCGGCAGGTAGGTCTCGAACAGGCCGCCCGTGGGCAGGCCGTAGAGCCTCGGCTCCATCCGGCCCTCGGGCAGCGCCAGCCCGTCGGCGAGCAGGTCGTCGTTGATCTCGCAGTCCTGGGCGATGTTGACCCGGACCGGATCGCGCTGGTCGGCGGCGGGCAGGCGCTCGGCGCGGCCGTGGTGGTCGCGCAGCAGATGCGCCACCTCGTGGATCCACACCCCGGCCAGCTCGACGACCGGGGTCGCCTCGACGAACGCGGGGGAGACGTAGCAGCGCCAGTACCGGTCGACGCCCATGGTGCGCACCCCGTCCGAGGGGACCACCGTCAGGGCGTACAGCGCGGAGGCGAGGTACGGACGCGCCTCCGCGGCCTTGTAACGGGCTGCCAGCAGCTTCGCGCGGTCCAGGGGCGGGCGCACGGCCGGCCCGGGCTCAGTCGCCGCCCGGCAGGGAGCCGGACAGCTGGAGCAGTTCCACGAAGGCGTCGATGCCGGCGGGCACCGGCCAGTCGAGGTCGCGCATCGCGGCGAGGTCGGCGGCGGCGCGGGCGGCGACGTCGGGCACGCCCGCGTCCACGGCCTTGGCCAGGACCGCCCAGCCCGCCTCCCAGCGCGGGCGGGTGAGCTCGCTCTGCACGGCCGCGACGACGGCGATCAGGAAGGCCAGCTGCCGGTCGCCGCGCTCGGGCAGGGCGAAGGCGTCCGGGTCGGCCAGCACCCGGTCCGGGTCGGGCAGGTCGAGGTGCTCCAGGTACGAGAGCAGTTCGATCCCGGCGGCTTCGCCTACGGCGCCCGTGAGCGCGGCGGCCAGCGCCTCCCGGCCCGTCGAGGCCGCATACCCCGTGGCCAGCAGCCGCAGGGCCATCTCCCAGGTACGCGGGGAGGGCCAGCCGCGACCCCGTGCGGCCGCCTCGGCCGGCATGTGGTGGACCAGCCCCGGCCGGGCGGTGAGGAAACCGGAGACGGCGCCGCGGGCCCGGGCGACGGCACCGGAGGCCTTGCCGGGATCGACGGCGGGGATGGCCACCTCGGGCCAGGTGCCGGCCATGCCGCGGGCCACGGTGCGCGGGTTGTGCGTCCAGTCGAGGTGGACGAAGCGGTTCGCGAGCGGCGGGCTGAGGTGCCAGCCGTCGGCGGCGCTGGCGGGCGGGTTGGCCGCGGCGACGATCCGTACCGCCGCCGGGAGTTCGAGACTGCCGACCCGGCGTTCCAGGACCACGCGCAGCAGGGCCGCCTGCACGGCCGGCGGGGCGGAGGACAGCTCGTCGAAGAACAGCAGCCCGTGGCCGGTGCGGGCGAGGCGCACCGCCCAGTCCGGCGGGGCCATGGGGACGCCGGTGGTGGCGGGGTCCTCGCCGACGATGGGCAGCCCGGCGAAGTCGGACGGCTCGTGGACGCTGGCGATCACGGTCTCCAGCCCCACGCCGAGCGCGGTGGCGAGCTGCTCCATGCCGGCGGACTTGCCGATGCCGGGCTCACCCCACAGCAGGACGGGCTGATTGGCCGTCACGGCCAGGGCCAGCGCCTCCAGTTGGGGGCTGGTGGCGGGCTCGGTGCGCGTGGCCCTGAGCCGGGCGCCCAGGGCGTCGGCAGCGGCCAGGGCCCGCGAAGGCTGCGGCAGGGTCGCGCTCATGCGTCTTCGTCCATGTCTTCGGGCTCGTACCCGTCCTCGTCCTCGTCGTCCCCGTATTCCTCGCGGTACTCCATGTGCTCGTCGAACCAGTCGGCACCGATGCCGGGGAACTCCCCGTCGACGCGGTCCCGCAGGAAGGCGAGGTCGGTGCGCTTGTAGCGGCGGATCTCCTGGGACAGCGACAGTTCCATCTCGTCGGTGACGTCGATCCGGGACCCGGCCGCCAGCAGGGCCCGGACCAGCTCCGCCGAACCGCCCCAGTGCACCGCGGACAGCAGCGGGGTGCGCTGGGCCTTGTCCCGTGCCTCCAGGTCGAGCCCGGCCGCCAGCAGTCGGGGCAGCAGCATGTCGTGGTCGAGCAGATGGAGTTGGTGCAGCAGGCCGCGGCCGCGGGCGTCCCGGATCCGGGGGTCCACGCCCGCGTCCAGCAGCGCCACCACACCGGGGGTGTCGCCGTTCTGGACGCGCAGGAAGAGGTCGTGCCGCTGGGCCTGGAGGGCACGGGGCAGCCGCCCCTCGCCCGTGGTCCAGGTCTGCTGCACGGCGAAGCACCCCGAGACCGCGCCGCCGAACGCCCGCATGGCGCGCTCGCGCTGCTGCTCCTCGGGGGTGTGCGGTACGTCGAGTACGCCGTCCCGCGAGCGCACCTCGTGCCACCCGCCGCGGCAGCGCACCCGTACCGGCTCGCCCGATTCGGGGCCGGGAGGGCCCGCGGCGGGTCCGGCGGCGGGGAACAGCGCGGCGGCCACCAGCGGGTGCAGCTCGCGCGGGGTGATCCGGCCGGTCCGAACCAGTTCGAGGTCGGGGAGGCGCTGCCAGGCGTACCGGGGCAGCAGCGGTGCGGGCGCCTCGGCCTGGTCGACGACGCGGGCGCGGAGCCCGTCGGGACCGGCGTGTTCCAGCAGGAGGTGCCGGCGCCAGCCGGCCGCGATCCGGAAGCGGTTCCCCGCTCCGGCCGCCACGAGCCGCGCCACCTCCGGGACGAGCCGGGAGAGGTCGACGGGCATCCGCGCGAGGACGGCCTTCGGGTCCGACGTGCGCTGGTGCGGCTGCGGCGGGGGTACGGTCAGGTCGCACTCGATGCCCGCCGCCGCGTAGGCCTCGGCCGTCTCGCCCCGGGCCCACAGCTCGGCGGTCCGCTCGGCGAGGCCGTCCGGGGCGGCGAAGCGCGCGCCCAGCTCGGATGCGCACCGGGCGTCCCAGAACGGCCGGATCGCGGTCCAGTCCTCCGACACGAGGCCGCGTCCCGTGTACCGGTTCCGCTTGGTGACGACCGGCGCGCACTGCAGGCGCAGCCGCTGCGGCCCTTCGGACATGAGGGGCGTGGTGACCGACAGGGTCGGGCCGCCCCGGCCGCCGTACGAGGCGAGCAGGATCCTCATTTCGAGGGCGATGGTGGTGCGGCCGCCCAGGAGCCGGGGCAGGTGCCAGCGCAGCAGGTCGGGGGCGAGGTGGCGCAGGTCCTCGGCCACGGCCTCGGCTACGGCGGGGCCGTAGCGGGCCTGGAGCTCGGGCAGCTCGAAGTCGACGTCCACGGCGGCGGCCGCGCAGGCCGCCCGCCAGTCACCGGCCAGCCGGTGCGCGGTGGCCTGCTCGATCATCCAGCCGGGCACGGCGTAGCGGCGGATCCGCTGCCATGCCGGGCCGTCCTCCGGCCGGAAGCCGCCTAGCAGTTCGGCGTTCTCCGCGCTCACCGGTACACGCTGCCGATGGCGCGCACGTCCGGGTGGGCGGCCCGGGCGGGGCGGAGCCGTTCGGTGAAGGAGCGCTTCACCCGGCGGGGCAGGCCCGGGCCCAGCCCGACGTACTCCAGCGGGCTGTCGGCGGGCACCGCGGCGAGCAGGCTCTTCGCGCCGCGTCCGGTGAGGCCGGTGTGGCGCAGCTCCAGGCGGCGCAGCGGGCTGCCGGGCAGGGCGGCCGCCAGGGCGTACGCCCCTTCGTCGCCGGGGTCGTTGCCGGGGGCTCCGAGGCTGCGCTCGGACATGGTCCGGCCGAGGTCGAGGGCTTCGATGCCGCCGAGGGACGCGGCCAGGGAGCGGGCGCCGGCGGCGCCGATGCCGTTGCCGCCGAGCCCGAGGCGGACCGGGTGGGCCGAGGCGGCCGCGGCGGTGGCGAGGGTCGCGGCGCCCTGGTCGCCGAGGTGGTTGGCCGGGGCGTACAGCTCGCGCACCCCGGCGTCCCGGATCAGGGCGGCGAGCAGCGGGGCGGCGTCGGGGCCGAGGCCGTTGCCGCCGAGGAAGAGGCGTTCCAGGGGCTGTTCGCGGTCCAGCAGGGCGTCGAGCAGGAGGCGTACGCCGTCGGCGCCGATCCCGGTGTTGACCAGGTCGAGGGTGCGCAGCGAGGTGTTGCGGCGCAGCAGCGCGGCCAGGGCGCGGGCGCCGTCCCCGAAGAGCGGGTTCCGCTTGAGCCAGAGGGCGCGGACGGTGGAATCGTCGGAGAGGGCGTCGGCGAGGGCGCCCGCCCCGTCGGGGCCGACCCGGTTGCAGCCGAGGTAGAGGGTGTGCAGCCCGTGGTTGCCGGTGAGTGTTCCGGCCAGCGTGCGGGCGCCCGCGTCGCCGATGGCGTTGGTGCCGAGGAGCAGGTGGGTGGCGTGGGCGGAGGCGGCCGCGGCGGGCAGCAGCCGGGCCGCACCGGCCGGGCCGAGCCCCTGCTTGCAGAGGTCGACGCGGCCGTCGGCGCGCAGGGTGCCGAGCGGGAAGGTCTCGTCGGCGTCGACGGGCCGGTCCGCCGCGAGGCGGGCGAGCAACGGGTCGAGGCCGGCCGGGTCGGCCGCCGGCAGGTCGGGGTGCTCGATCGCGGGGCACCGTACGGGTGTCGGCTGTGTCATCACCACTCCACCGGCTTCTTCGCCGGTGCCCGGCGTCCACCACGACTTGAGACGAGAACTGCGGAAGTAGACGCAAGACCGGTCGGATTCGAACCGACGTCCTCCAGCTCGATGCGTGGGCGCGACGACCTCTGCGCTACGGCCTTGCTGTCGGCGATCATACCCACCCGGCGACCGGAAATCGATCACCAGTTTGGGTCGTCACGTCCTGACTGCCCTGATGTGCCCACCCGTTGCCGTCCGCCGGTCCGCGTGCTCGACTGAGCCGCCGTCGGCCGCCAGACTCGACGCAGAGGAAAGGACCCAGGCATGAGCGCACAGCCCGTACACCCGCACCAGGCCCCGCCGGCCCCCGCCGCGGCCGCCAAGGTCCGCACCCGCATCGTGGCGCATCCCGCCGCTGATCGCTGGCTCCCCGCGTTCGACCGCGACTGGTCCAATGCCCTGGAGGAGTCCCGCCACACCTTCGATCTCACCGCCCTGCACGGGGTCGTCCGCGCATGGCAGGGCCGACTCGACACCGCACCCGCCGTCGCGGCTTTCGCCGCATCGGGGTTCGAGGACACCGAGAGCGTTGCCCTCGAGGACGTCATAGGGCCCCGCCGGTGAGCGACGCCTGGCCGGCCCGGCTGGCACCGCGGGCCGCCGCCTGCCTCGCGGGGCTCGACCCCGCTGTCCGGGAGATGGCCCGTGACGTCCTCGACATCGCGTCGCGCTCGCCGTGGTCATGGCCCCAGTGGGACCGTACCGACCCCGAGGGCGAGGACGTGCGCTGCGCGGCGGTCGGCCCGCTCACCGTCGTCTACTGGATCAACCGCAACCTCGGCCACCTCCGGGTGCTCGACATCGTCTGGGCGAGCTGACACCGCGGAGCCCCGCACGGCCGGTGCGCCCCCCCGGGTTCATGCGCACACGGGCCCGGGGGACCGCCCCGGCAGGTACGCCGTGCTCTCCGCCGGGGTCAGGTCGCGGCCGATCGCGCGGCAGATCTTCTTGATCGCGTCGCCGGCCGGGGCCAGGCGGACGTCCCACAGCCGGGCCGTCCTGTCCGCGCTGCCCGTGGCGAGCGTCCGCCCGTCGGGGCTGAACGCCACGGAGGACAGTCCGTCGAAGTGCCCCCACAAGGTGGCGCGGGACTTCCCGGCCGCCACGTCCCACAGCACCGCGGACGAGTCGCTGCTGCCGGTGGCGAGGGTCCGCCCGTCGGGGCTGAAGGCCACCGCGACCACCCAGTCGTAGTGCCCGACCAGGGTCTTGCGGGTCTTGCCGGTGCCCATGTCCCAGACCCGGGCGGTGTAGTCGAGGCTTCCGGTGGCGAGGCTGCGGCCGTCGGGGCTGAACGCCAGCGAATAGACCTGATCGGTGTGCCCGCGCAGGACGGTGCGCTCCTTGCCGGTGGCCACGTCCCACAGCCGCGCGGTGAAGTCTGCGCCCGCGGTGGCGAGCGTACGGCCGTCGGGACTGAACGCGATGCCGTACACCTGCTCGTCGTGGCCGTGCAGGACGGCGCGCTCCTCGGCGGTCGCCAGGTCCCACAGGCGTACGGATTTGTCACGGCTGCTGGTGGCGAGGGTACGGCCGTCCGGGCTGAACGCCACGGAGTTCACGGCGTTCTGGTGGCCGAGCAGTTTCGCGCGCTCCTCACCGCTGTCCACGTCCCACAGTCGTACGGTCTTGTCCGCGCCGGCGGTGGCGAGGGTACGGCCGTCCGGGCTGAACGCGGCGGCGTTCACGCCCTGCGTGTGGCCCTTCAGGACGGTGCGCACCGTGCCCATGGGCATGTTCCACAACCGCACGGTGAAGTCGGCGCTGCCCGTGGCGAGCGTCCGGCCGTCGGGACCGAACGCCACGGTCTCCACCCGGTTGATGTGTCCGACCAGGGTGGTCCGGGTCGCCCGGGTGATGTCCCACAGCCGTACCGTCTCGTCACGGCTGCCCGTGGCGAGGGTATGGCCATTGGGGCTGAACGCCACCGCGTAGACCATGTTGGTGTGCCCTACGAGCTCGTCGCGGGTCGCACCGGTGGCCACGTCCCACAGCCGCGCCGTCCGGTCGACGCTGCCGGTGGCGAGGGTCTGGCCGTCGGGACTGAACGCCACCGAGTACACGATGTCGGAGTGCCCGCTCAGCGAGAGGCGCGCCTTGCCCGTCTCGGCATCCCAGAGCCACGCCGTGCCGTCCCAGCTGCCGGTGGCGAGCGTGCGGCCGTCCCGGGCGAGAGCCACCGACTGCAGCGGTTGGGCCTGCCCCGCCAGCGTTCTGCGGTGCTCCCCGGTGGCGGCGTCCCAGACTCGCGCGGTCCGGTCCCAGCTGCCGGTGACGGCGGTACGGCCGTCCCGGCTGAACGCGACCGAGACCACGTGGTCGGTGTGTCCCTCGAGGGTGGCGCGGACCTTGCCCGTGCCCACCTCCCACAGGCGCACCTTCTTGTCGCCGTCACAGACGGCGAGCGTGCGGCCGTCGGCGCTGAACACCACTGCCCAGACGTCGTCGGACTGCCTGGGCAGGGTGGTCCGCAACGCGCCGGTCCGCGCGTCCCACAGCCGTGCCGTGCCGTCCAGACTGCCGGTGGCGAACGCAGTGCCGTCGGGACTGGCCGCCACCGCCGTCACCGTGTCGGTATGGCCCTTGAGGACGGTGCGGGTCCGGCCCGCGTCCACGTCCCACAGCCGTACGGTCTTGTCGCTGCTCCCGGTGGCAAGGGTGCGGCCGTCCGGGCTGAACACCACGGAGTTGACCAGGTTGGTGTGGCCGGACAGGCGGCGGTGCAGCGGCAGCGTGGCGGAGGACCGCAGGCTGGCCAGGGACTCGGACGTCGGACTGGTGCGGTAGGCCTGGATGGCCAGCAGGGCGGAGAGCTCGGGGTTCGTGCCGCTCAGCGTCTCGGACTGGGTGGCGAGCTGCCGGGACAGGGCTGCCTGCCGTTGACCGACCGCCGTCCGCCACTGCCACAGGGCGCCGCCCGCGGCGAGGAGCGCGAGGACGAGCAGGCCGGCGAGGATGGCGTTGAGGCGCCTGCTGCGCCGGATCACGGCCTGCTGGCGCTGCCGGCTGGCGGTGAGGAAGGCCGTGATATCGCCCGGCAGATGGCGTTGCCGCGACCATTCCAGGCCCTCGGCCAGGGCCGTCCCGGCCAGCAGGTCCCCCGGGTCGCGCTGCGCGGCCCAGTGGGCACGGCGCTCCCGCGTGCGGTCGAGCCACTCCTGGAAGCGGTGGTCCTGACCGACCCACTCCCGCAGGGTGCCCCAGTCGCGGATGAGGGAGTCATGGACCAGTTCGGCCACCGCCTGCCCAGCCGGGGCGTCCAAGCGCTGGGTGGTGATGATGCGGTGGCGCGCGAGGCCGGCGATGACCTCGTCCACGCCTCCGTCACCGCCACCCGCCACCAGCTCGCGGAGCTCGTCGATCGGGACGCGCGCACGTACGGCGGGAATGCGGCGGGCCGGGTCCGCCGGGTGGACCAGGGCGGTCAGGATGCCCTGCGCGACGGGACGTTGCCCCGGCGGCAGCTGGTTGAGGGCGGTGTCACACCACGTGGTGAGGCTGCCGCTGACCGCTCCGATGCGCCGGTACGCCTCATGGGTGAGGTAGCCGTCCTCGCGCCGCAGCCACAGCTGGCTGAGCGCGAGCTCCAGCATCGGCAGCACCGTGGCGGGCGCCCGGCGGCTCGCGGCCGCCTCCTCGGGGCTCGCGGCCAGGACGTCGGCGATCATCTGCTCGGGCAGGCCCGGCTGGAAGTGCAGCCCCACGTCCTGGGCGGGCAGGGTGATGATGTCGTGCAGGTCCTCCTCGCTCAGGGTGCCCGGCACGTTGAGGAGTCCGGGCATCGCGGCTTCCAGCAGCCGGGGTGCCACGGCGGCCAGTTGGGGGTAGAAGTCGTCCCGCATGATCAGCACCACGGAGAGCTGGGCCGGTGAGCCGGCCGCCTCCGCGATCTGGTCCGCGACGGCCGCGAGTTCGGTGTGGGCGGTACGGCCCGTCTGGCCCGTCTGGCCCGTCTGGCCCGTCTGGCCCGTACGGGCCTCCTGCCCACCGGCCGCAGGCCCGGTCAGGAGTTCCTCGAACTGGTCGACGACGAGCAGTACGCGATCCCGGTCGGGCTCGGCGGCCAGCCTGCGGCCCACTGCCGCCGCGATGCCGTCCGTGGCGGCGCCGGCCAGTCCCGCTCGTTCGATCTCGGCCGCCAGGTCCTGCCGCGGCCGGACGACCACGGGCAGCCACCGGTCGCTGCCCGGCAGCCCGCCCGCCGCCAGCGCCCGCAATACGCCTGCCTGGACGAGGGAGGACTTGCCCGAGCCGGAAGGCCCGAGCAGCAGGGTGAGCCGCCGCCCACCGGCCAGGTTGGCCACCACCTGCCGTACCGCTTCCCTGCGGCCCTCGAACCACCGGGCCTGTTCGGCGGTGAACGACTCCAGCCCCTGGTACGGGCACATGTCCTGCTCGGCCAGCGTCGGCAGGACCTCCCTCAGGACCTGCGTGGGGGTGACGTACGCGATGCCCTGCCCCCGCTCGTGCTCGTCGGGGGCCGTGATCTCCGTGAGCATGCCGATGACCAGGCCCGTCACCTCGTCCAGCACCGGCCCACCGCTGAAACCGGTGGTGAGGTCGTTGGCGGCGGTCAGCTGCAGATGCGCCCCCCGGCTCTCGGTCGCCGGCAGCACCTTGCCGGCCACACCGAAGCCGAAGTGTCCGTCCGGCGGGGCCTGCGCGGGGAACCCGAACGAGCGCACCGTATGGCCCCGGCACCCGGCCGCGGAGCCGAGCGGCAGCGCGGCCGCGCGCGGAGCCGTACCGCCCAGGCGTACGAACGCCACGTCCTCGGCCCCCGGGGCACGCCACGCCTCTTCGAGAACCTGCCCCTCGGCCTGGGGAGCGCCTTCCACGTGGGGGAACGCCAGCCGCACGACGCCCCCCGGGCCGCTTCCCGCGGCCCGCACGACGTGTGCACAGGTGACCAGGACGTCCTCGGCCACCAGGAAGCCGGCCCCGGCCACCCGGCCGTCCGGGTCCAGGACCTGCGTCACGGCACGGGGCAGGTCCCACTGCCCGGCGCCGTTCACCGGTCGGCCCCGCCCTCGTCCGGCACCGCCCGGTTCCACGACATGGTCACCTTCAGGTGGCACGTCGCCTGGCTCTTGGTGATCACGGCCCCCGCCTCGACCGCCAGGTCGACACCGAACTCGACGGTGATCTGGTCGGGCCGGGCCTTGCGCAACTGTTCGAGCGTGGCGCGTGCCGCCTCCGTGACCGGCTCCAGAGCCTCCTGCAGACTTCCCGGCAGTTGGCGCACGGCATCGCCGATGCGACCGGCCTGCACGGGGCCGGTCGGCAGCCCCGGCCCCTCGACGAGGATGCTGCCCCCGCCCGCCAACGGAATCCGGGCCAGAGCCGTCACGATGCCTCCTCAGCTCGTCAGGCGTCGTCTCCCCAATCGTCGGCTGCCCCGGCACCCGCTGCACCTCGGCTCGGGCCGAACCCGCCCACCGGTGGACCGCTCCGTGCCGAATGACTCAGGTGACCGTTCCGGCCCGGTCGACGGCTCCTGCCGCGGTCAGCACGGCGACCGTTTCGGGGTGGGGGCCGGCGTTCGCCCAGTCCAGCGGGGACCGGCCGGCGCCGTCGTCTTCGCGAAGGTTCGGATCGGCGCCATGAGCCAGCAGTTCCCGCACCGTGTCCGCCTCTCCCCAGCACGCCGCCGCGCACAGCGGCGTGCCCTCCGCGCCGATGCCCCGGCTCTCGGCGTCCGGGGGAGCCCCGGCTTCCAGCAGCAGGCGCACGATCCCCGTCCTGCCGCTCACGGATGCCTCGTACAAAGGCGTCGTTCCCCCGGCTTCCGCTCGCCGCGGGTCGGCACCGGCGCGCAGCGCCGCACGTACCCGCAGGGCATCGTTCTTCACGATCGCTTCGAACAAGTGGCGGGAGAGCATCTTCTGGCGGCGTCGCTTCATGGTCACGGAGGCTAACCGGCCGGGCGGAAGCCGGACACCACACTGCCGCCGGCCCGCCTCCACGCAGTGATGGGGGGCTTGCGGCAGCGGGTGGGTGTCATCGGCAGAGCGTGTCTCAGGGCCGGGCGGCGACCGCCTCGACCTCGAACAGCACGTCAGGGGTGGCCAGGCTCGCGACACCGATGAGGGTCTGCGTGGGGGGCTCTTTGTCCCAGCACTCCTGCACGGCCCCGGCGATCGGCCCGAGCTTGCTGACGTCGTGGTCCACCACGTACGTCCTGAGCTGGACGACGTGGCTGAGGTCGAGCCCATGGGCGGCGAGAGCGGTGCCGATGTTGCGGAAGGTCTGCTTCACCTGCTCGGTGAAGTCGGTCGAGACGACCGCGCCGTCCGGGCCCGATCCGTACTGACCCGCGATGAGCACCAGTTCCGTGCCCGCGGGGACGGCCGCGGTGTGGCTGTAGCCGTACGGGACCGGGTTGTGCAGACCTTCAGGATTGACGATGGTGTGCGCCATGGGGATCACCTCTCGTGTGCGATGGATCTTCGTTACGAGGACAAGCCTCCCAAGCAATCACGACACCGTGTGTCGTGTATTCGCTTAGAGTTCTCGGATGCGCGCCGACCGGTTGGTTTCGCTGGTACTGATGCTGCGGCAGCAGGGCCGGCTGTCCGCGGCCGCGCTGGCCCGCGAGCTGGAGGTGTCCACCCGTACCGTGCTGCGCGACATCGAGGCGCTGTCCGCGGCCGGCGTTCCCGTCTACGCCGAACGCGGCCGGCACGGCGGTTTCGCGCTGATGCCCGGATTCAGGACCGAGCTCACCGGACTGAACCACGACGAAGCGCTCGCCCTGCTGATCGCCGGATCACGGCGCGGCGCGCAGACGTTCGGCCTCGGCTCGGCGCTCGCCTCGGCCATGCTCAAAGTGGTCGACGCACTACCCGAGAGCCATCGGGACATCGCGGCCGGCGCGGTCCAGCGGCTGCTCATCGACCCCGAGACCGACCTCCTCTCGCGCCGGACGGTCGCCGAGGAGGTACCCGACACCGTGGTGTCCGAGGTCCGGCGCGCGGTACTCGCCGGACACAAGCTGCGCATCCGCTACGCGGCCGTGGACCAGAGCCCGAAATGGCGCACGGTGGACCCGGTCGGGCTGGTCACCGTACGAGACCAGGGGTACCTGCTGGCCACGCGGTCCGGCGAGGACCGCACCTACCGGCTGTCCCGCATCCTGTCCGCCGAGGAACTCGCCGAACCGGCAGAGCGACCGGACCGGGTCGATCTGGACCGGGCCTGGCGCGAACGCGGCACGCGGTTCCGGACCGGCGGCGACCAAGTCGTCGTGCTGGTACGGGTGGACCCGGCGCGGAGGGAGGCCCTGGTCGGCACCGCGCTGGCCGTCCTCACCGAAGAAGCCGACGCAGACGGATGGCTGCGGCTGGAGGTGGCGTTCCAAGACCGGAGACATGCCGAATGGGCGGTGTGGCACCTGGCCACGCATGCGGAAGCCCTGTCCCCGCAGTGGCTGCGCCACTCCCTGCACAACCGCGCCGCAGCGATCGCCGCCCGCTACGGAGCGACATCCTGAGCCCGAGCGACAGGGCGCTACGGAGATCCCTGCACCGATCGAGGAAAGGGCGAAGGCTGTGAGGCACGCACTGAACCTATGGCGTCAAGAGCTCGGCGCGGTACCCGAGTCGGTGTGGCGACTGACCGAGCTCCGCGTGCTGATCCTCGCGGACAACGGGCTCACCGCCCTCTCGCCGGAGATCGGCAAACTGGACCGACTCAGCACCCTGGACCTCGGCCACAACGAACTCACCTCCGTGCCGGACGAGCTGGGGGACCTGCCCGCACTCACCGACTGCCTCTACCTGCACGACAACCGCCTGTCCGGGCTTCCGCAGACCCTGGGACGCCTGGCACGACTGCGCTATCTCAACGTCGGCGAGAACCGCCTGACCGCCCTGCCCGACGCCATCGGCGGGATGGCCAGGCTCATCGAGCTGCGAGCACAGCACAATCGACTGACCACCTTGCCCGGCACGATCGGCCGGCTCAGCAAGCTGCGTGAGCTCTGGCTACGCGGAAACAACATCGAGCACCTGCCGCCGTCGACCGCCGAACTCCTCGCGCTGCGGCACCTGGACCTTCGGGAGAACGCTGTCGCCGAGCTTCCCGAATCCCTGGCCGGCCTCCCGCTGCTGCGGCAGATCGATCTGCGGAGCAACCGGCTCAGCAGCCTGCCGGAATGGCTCGCTCAGATGCCATCGCTGGAGAAACTGGACCTGCGATGGAACGACATCGACCCCTCCCTGCCGCTGCTGACCCGACTGGAGCGGCGGGGATGCGTGGTCTTGACGTGATCACACTCGGCCGCAGACGCGACTCTGCTAGGAATTGATCATGGATGCGGAAACGATCGACCCGGTGGAACGTCTGCTCGCCGAGCGGGCCTGTGAGCGTCTGATCGTCGAGTTCGTCCACCGCCTCGACCTCGCGGACCCGAGCTCGGTGGCCGACCTCTTCGTGCCGGACGGGATGTGGGAATGGCCCGCCGGCGATCGCCTGGTAGCGGGCCGCGATGCCCTTCGCGACTACTTCGGCGGCCGGCCTGCGGACAGGCTGTCCCGCCGCATCTGCACCAACATCCTCGTCACCGTGACCTCTGCCGAGACCGCCACCGCCACCACCTACTTCACCACGTACCGGGTCGACGGATACTCCGGAGGCTTGGTCCCACCGAGGCCTCCGACCCAGGTGGGGCACTACGAAGACACGTTCCGCACGGTGAACGGCGCCTGGCTGCTCGCGCGCCGGACCTTGTTCCTGTCCTTCGCCGGTCCCACAGAACAGCTCGACAGCCCAGGCCAGTCGTGACGTTGAAGCTTGGGGGGTGACCTGCGGGCAACCGACAGCCCGCCCGCCCCGATTGTCATTGGCTCCGCGTACGGTCTGGGCATGGTTGATCAGAGACCCCCCTTGTCATCGGTATCCGAGTTCGCGACGTGGGAGCCGGTGCTGCGGCTCATGCTCGCCGATGACACGGACCGGCGTTCCGCCCGGTCGGCCCGTGTCGCAGGACGCATCAGCCGGCACGGCTGGAGCCTCGCCCATCGCGGAGCCATGTCGTCGACGGCGCGGATCGCGGTGGAGAACATACAAACGGCCCTCGCGCGCGGCGGAGTCCAGGAGATCGCGTTCAGGGCCGAGGTCCAACCGGACGGCAGCACCACGCTAGGCCTGGTCTGGCCGAGCCCGGTCGTGGAACCGGCCGTCGGCTACCCGGACTTGGGGGTGCTCGTCCTGGCAGACGGCGCCCTTCCCGAGCCCTGGCTCCGCCGTCCGGATCCGGTGCCGGGCGCGGCACCGGCACCTTCGGTGGATCTGGAGTTGCTGGAGCGGACGCTGCGCGAGCGGCTGCCCGACGCAGTCGGCGCGACGGAGGAACAGATCGCCGCCGCCGAAGCGCGCCTCGGCGTCACGTTGTCCGATGAGCTCAAGGTGGTCTACCGGGTGACGCGGGTGGACTGGGTCGACGACTTCGAAGGGGCGATCAGCGCCAATAATGCGGTTGGCTGCGAGATCTCCGGCTTGGAGCATCTGAACGCTGTCGACGGGGCAGTGCGTCACCCCGGCTGGTACCTCGGCGCGACGGAGGCGCTCCGCACCCCGCCCGACGCCGCGGTGCAGGGCGTGGCCGGCTCACCGGGCTGGATCGGCTTCGGGAGCAACGGCGGCGACGAGTTCGCGGTCGACCTGACTCCCGGCCCGGCCGGGCACGTCGGGCAGGTCATCCTGGTCGATCACGAGCAGAGCCTCGGTGCCGAGCTCGTGGCCGACTCCCTCACCGATTTCGTCCTGGGCCGGGTACGGGAGGAAGGCCACACCCACCACGGAGATGGGCTTCCGGCCGTGGCCAAGGTCGGCACGGGAGGCCTCGAGACCATCGAAGCCGCCGCCGACCCCGCTCTGGAAGTCCTGTCGATCGGCGCATGGGCCGGCACTCCGTTCAGCCTCGCGCCCGTCGCCGGACTGCCCCGCCTGCGCACACTCACCGCCCTGCCCGGCACACTGGCCGACCCCCTTGAGGTCGCCGGATTCACCGGACTGGAGTTCTTGGAACTCGGCGCACGGGAATGGCGCGTCCTCCTGGACGCCGGAGCCGTCCCGCGCACCCTGAAAGCCGCGGCGATCAAGGTGCGGGACCAGGACCACCTGCCCGTCGTGGACCTCGCCAACGAGATCCTGGCCCTCTGGGACCGGCCCCGGATCATACAAACGCTCCTCGAGGGCGACCTCGGCCCGGCGGCCTAGCCGGCACGGACCGCCACCCGGCCGGAGCGTGTGCGAAATCGGCGGCCCGCGCACACTCCGGCGCCGGCGAGGCGACGGCCGGCCCGTCTTCAGGTTCTGCTCGAACAATCCGGTCGACCCAGGCCGGCGGGGTTCGTACCCTCTCGAAGTGACCGCATCCCGAAGCATCGGTTCCTGGCAACGGGTGGAGTCCCGCCAGGACTTCATCACCCACCTCCGACTGCTGTCGGCGGCCTGCGCGACCGCGTGCAACGGGCGAGATCCCAGGGCACCCGCAGCGCAGCGCTGGACCAACCAGTCCGTTGACGGCTTCCTCGGTTCCGTCACGGGGCCGGACGAGGTGGACGGCGCAGACAGCCTGCGCATGTATGTCGCGACGCTCGCCGTCGACTTCGCCCGAGACCAGCGGGAAACCCGGGTGAAGGCCGACCGCGGTGAATGGGCCTTCGACGGAGGCAGTTGGGCGCACGGCGACCTGCACGCCGTACTCGAATCCTGGGCAGCCTGGCTGGCGGCCGACACGCCGTATCACGCGAAGCTCGAACCGGTCACCTGGCGATCCGTCGCTGACCAGCTCTCAGCCGCCCAGATCTACGAGTAGTCCGTCATCGGCCCAGCGGCGGGTGCGCGGCGAGCCAGTGGCGTGCGATCTGCTCGCGGGTGGTGACCCAGGCCCCGCCCCGCCGGGCGATGTGTTCCAGGAAGCCGTCGAGCGCGCGGATGCGCCCCGGCCGGCCGGTGATCCGGCAGTGCAGGCCGACGCTCATCATGCGCGGGCGGTCGGCGCCCTCGGCGTGGAGTGCGTCGAAGGTGTCGACGAGGTACGTGAGCATGTCGTCGGCGGTCGTGAAGCCGTGGACGATCAGGTACTTGAAGTCGTTCGCGTCGAGGCTGTACGGCACCACGAGGTGCGGGCGGCCGGCTTCCTCCACGTAGTACGGCAGGTCGTCCGAGTAGTCGTCCGAGTCGTACAGGAACCCTCCCGCCTCGACCAAGAGGCGGCGCGTGTTGGGGCTCGTACGGCCGGTGTACCAGCCGACGGGGCGGCGTCCGACGAGCCGTTCGATCGTCGCGACGGAGCGTGCGATGTCGGCGCGCTCGGCGTCCTCGGGCACGTGCCGGTAGTCGATCCAGCGCCAGCCGTGGCTCGCCACTTCCCAGCCGGCGTCGCCCATCGCCCGTGCCGCGTCCGGGTTGCGTTCGAGCGCCTGCCCCGCGGCGTAGACGGTGAGCGGCGCACCGTGCGTCGCGAGCGTGCGATGGATGCGCCAGAACCCGGCCCGTGAGCCGTACGCGAACATCGACTCGACGTTCAGATCCCGCCCGCCCACCACGGGCGGCGTGCCGACGAGCTCGTGGAGGTACGCCTCCGATGCGCGGTCGCCCTCGAGCACGTTCTGCTCGCCGCCCTCCTCGTAGTTGAGGACGAGGCTGACGGCCACCCGGGCGCCGCCGGGCCAGGCGGCGTGCGGCGGGTCGGCGCCGTAGCCGACGAGGTCGCGCTGGTGCTCGGACACGGGCCGCACCCTACCGCCGACAGGGCGCCGCGCCGGACAGGCGGGGCCGTGCCGCTTGCCGAGGCACCGCACCGCGGCCGCCGGCCGCAGTCACCTGACCGGCGGTGTCTCGAGGAGGACGACGCGGTCGGCTTCGGTATCGAAGCCGAGAACCGGATGCCCGTTGCCGCCCTCCGAATCCATCAGCACCGGCTTGCCCAGCTGCTGTCCGATCCGGCGAAGGAAGCCGCAGAAGTCATCAAGCCGCTCCTGCCCTTGCAACTCGTACAGGTCGACATCGAAGTCGATTTCATCGTCGGAATGGAAACGGAAGATCGCCAGGATGTCGGCCGTCGGCCAGACCCGCAGCTCAGGGCACTCGGCATCCGCGGGGCGGGACAGCACAGCCCCCGCCCGAGGCATCGGCAGCACCCTGTCGCCCTCGGAGTACCGGCACGACCAGCCCCTCTCCTCGACCAGATCGAGCACCGCCTGCCAGTCCTCCACCGAGGCGTTCGGGACGCGGACGTCCGGCAGCGAACCCATCAGGTCCGGATCGAAGAAGCACTTCACGTCATCCCACAGCAGATCAGCCACACCGCCATGCTGCCTGGCCCCCGGGTTCGACGCAGCCGCGTTTTCCCTTGGGTAAAGGGACAGGGGCCCCCGGGGCTGCCCCTCAGGCGCCCGCGCGCCGCTCCCTCAAGTCGGCCAGGGTGCTCTCGAACCCGCGGGTGAGCGCGGCCAATCCGGCTTCGAAGGCCAGCTCGCGGAGGTCCGGCGGCGGGTTCAGCAGGGGTTCGAGCCCGGGCGGGGGCTCCTCGCCCGGCGGTAGTACGTCGTCCGGGGCGGCGAGGTCGAGGGCGGAGCCGATGAGGTAGTACTCGACGCAGCGCACGATCGGGAGGAGCTGCTCCTCGGGCCAGCCCGCTTCCCGGAGCACGGCGAACGCGTCGGCATAGGCCTGGAGGGCCGCGACGGAACGCACCGGACGGCCGACGAGCAGGGGTACGACGCGCGGGTGGGCGGCGAAGGCCGCCCGGTAGGAGCGGGCCCAGCTGTCCAGGGCGGCCGTCCAGGGGCGGATCGCCGGGGCGAGCTCCATCTCGGCCACGATGAGGTCCCGCATTCCGTCGATGATCTCGTCGCGGCCGGAGACGTGGTTGTACAGCGCCGGCCCCTTGACGCCCAGCCGGGCCGCGATGCGGGTGGTCGACAGGGCGTCGGCGCCCTCCTCGTCGACCAGCGCGAGCGCGGTCCGCACGATGGCCTCGCGTGTGACCAGCTGCCGCGGCGGCCTGCCCATGCCTCGTCCCTTCCTGCCTTCCCTGTTCGCGCCCGCCACCCGCCACCCGCCACCCGGCACCCGCTCGCCTGCCCGCCGCGTGTGGCCGGGATCAAGTGGTGCTCTCCTGTGGGGTCTTGGCGGCGCCCGCGGCCTAGGGTACTGTCCGCGCCATAAAATTACAGGCTCTAATTTTTCAGGGAGCGGGCGATGGAGTACGCCGAGTACCGCAGCCACGACGCCGTCGGGCTGGCTCAGCTGGTCGCCGCGGGCGAGGTCTCACCGTCCGAACTGCTCGAGGTCGCGATAGACCGGGCCGAGGCCGTCAACGGCCGGCTGAACGCGATCGTCCGGCCGATGCACGAACTCGCCCGCGAGCGGGCGAAGGAGCCGCTGACCGGGCCGTTCGCGGGAGTTCCGTTCCTGATCAAGGACCTGATGCAGGACTACGCAGGACTGCCCACCGGCGGCGGCAACCGGGCGCTGCGGCACCATGCCGTCGCCGAGCACAGCGCCGTGGTGAGCCGGTGGCTGGACGCCGGGCTGGTCGTGTTCGGCAAGACCAACACGCCGGAGTTCGGCTCCAAGGGCATCACCGAGCCCGAGGTGAACGGCCCGACGCGGAACCCCTGGGACCTGACCCGGACGCCCGGGGGATCCTCCGGCGGTTCGGCGGCCGCCGTCGCGGCCGGCATCGTGCCCGTCGCGGGCGCCAACGACGGCGGCGGATCGATCCGCATCCCGGCCGCCTGCTGCGGGCTGTTCGGCCTCAAAGCCGGGCGCGGGGTCGTCCCGGCGGGCCCGGGCGCCGCCGAGCACCTGGAGGGCGCCGCCACCGACGGCGTCCTCTCGCGCAGCGTGCGCGACTCCGCCGCGATGCTGGACGCGCTCACCGCGCAGGTCGACCCGGGCGGCCCGTACCTGCACGCCCGCCCGGGCCTTCCGTACGCTGAACTCGCCCGCAGAACACCGGAGCGCCTCCGCATCGGCTTCTCCACCCGCTCACCCGTCGGTACGGACGTACACCCCGATGCCGTCGCGGCCGTCGAGGACGCCGCCCGCCTGCTCGCCCGCCTCGGCCACGACGTCGAGCCCGCCGAGCCCGACATCGACCAGCGCGGGCTCACCTTCGACTTCCTGGCCATGTGGTGCACCCAGGTGGCCCACACCGTGGACGAGATCCGCAAGCTGCCCGGTGTGAGCGCGGACGACTTCGAACTCGACACCCACCTGCTGGCGGCCGCCGGCCGGGCCCTCAAGGCGCCGGACTACTACGCGGCCCACCAGCGCTGGAACACATACAGCCGCCAACTCGCCTCCTTCCACAGCCGTTACGACCTCCTGCTCACCCCGACGATCGCCCGGCCCGCCGTGCGCATCGGTGAACTGGACACCCCCCGCCCGGTGCAGGCCGTGGCACGCGTCCTGAGGCGGCTCGGGCTGCTGGGCGCGCTGGCCGGAACGAAGGCATGGGAGCAGGCGGTGATCGCGAACATCGCCGCCACCCCCTACACGCAACTCGCCAACATCACGGGCCGCCCGGCGATGAGCGTCCCCACGTACCGCACCTCCGACGGCCTGCCCCTGGGCGTCCAGTTCGTCGGCCCGCTCGGCGGCGAGGGCACGCTCCTCGCCCTCGCGGCCCAGATCGAGGCCGACCGCCCGTGGGCCCACCTGCAACCCCCCGTCTGATGATGCAGGATCATGACCGGATGGAGGCTCGTTTCCTTGGCATCGAAGAGCTGGTCGAAGTCCCGTCCGTGGCGGTCGTGGTCGACGTCATGCGTGCCTTCACGGTGGCTGCCTGGGCCTTTGCCCAGGGGGCGGAGAGGATCGTTCTCGCCGAGTCGCTGGACGAAGCCCTGGCGCTCAAGGCCCGCCACCCGGATTGGGTGGCGCTGAAAGACGGTCCGCCCGCGCCCGGGTTCGACGCCGTCAACTCGCCGGCCCTGCTGCGGTCCGTCGACCTCGGCGGACGGACCGTCGTGCAGAAGACCACCGCGGGGACGGTCGGCGCCCTCGCGGTCAAGGAGGCGTCGCTCGTGCTCTGCGCCGGTTTCGTCGTGGCGGAGGCAACGGCTCGGCTCTTGCGGGCGCGCACGGGTGACAGCGTCGCGTTCGTGGTCACGGGCGAGGACGGGCGGGCCGATGAAGACCTGGCGTGCGCCCAGTACATCGCCGCGGTGACCATCGACGCCGGGACGGACGCAGCGGAGTTCCTGCGCCGTGCCGCCGAGTCGCGCGCCGCCACCGAGCTGGCGGAGGGGGTGCGTCAAGGGGCCCATCCTGATGACGTCGCACTCTGTCTCGAGCTCGACCGGTTCCCCTTCGCCATGGTGGCCGCCCTCGAAGGCCCGCTCATGGTCCTGCGCGCGTACGCCGTGCCTTCCCTGATCGACGGGGCGTCGGTCTGAGCGCTCCGCCACGTGTCGGATGAATCGGGAAACGTTCTCAACCTTTCGGCGGCGCCGGTGCTCAGAGACGGGTGACGTACGGCCCGAGACCGGACCGTACGGATCCTTCGATCACCGCTCCCGAAGGGACCGATCATCCGATGAAGCGCGCACTGCTCGCCCTGACCGGCGGCCTCGCCGCCCTCACCCTTGCCTTCGGGCCCGCACCGGGTCCATGGGCCACCGAGGAGTTCCCGGCCGGCGACGCCCGCCTGCTCGTCGCCGAGCGCATCGACGCCGACACCACCTGGACGGCGGGCTTCCGCAGATCTGGCGAGGGCAAGCAGAAGCCCCTCCGTCCCGTCCTGTTCAGCCGGGAGGACTCCTCGTACAGCTGGAAGCGGATACCCACCCCGCTGGACGACGCACGGACCCGTATCAACGGAATCGGCGCGAGCCCGGAGGGCGACGCCTGGCTCGTCGGCGACAGCGACGAGGCGACGCGTACGATCCACACCGCGCACCACGACAACACCGGTTGGAAGCTCGCCCCCGCGCCCTTGCCCGAGGGCACGCTGGGCGGGGGCTTCCTCGGGGTGGCCGCCGTGGACCACGACGATGCGTGGGCGGTCGGCTGGACCCAGCCCGACGGTCCGCTCCTCACCTTCCACGGGCTGATCGAGCACTGGGACGGCGCGGCGTGGCGACAGGTGGTGCCGCCCGCGCTCGACACCGACTACTGGTCGCTGGGGGGCATCACGGCGATCGCCCCGGACAACGTCTGGGCCGCCGGTACCATCGGCACACCGGACGGGGCCCGTCCCCTGCTGCTGCACTACGACGGCACGTCGTGGACCCGGCAGCCCGCCCCCGAACTCGACTCACTGAAGGGCGAGTTCACCGCGATGGCATCGAACGGGGCGAACGACGTGTGGGCTGTCGGCCGCGTTGAGCGCGGTGCGGCGGGTACGGACCACGGGCTGGTCGCACACTTCGACGGCACCCGGTGGAGCGTGGTCGACGCCCCGGTCGGCCAGGGGCGGCTCTACGGTCTGACCGTCGAGGGCGGCGCGGTCGCCGTGGTCGGCGCCGAGAACGGATCCAAGCCCATCGGGGCGCGACTGCAGTACGGCAGCTGGCAGGCGCTGCGCCTGCCGGCGGTGGGCACCCAGGACACGATGCCCGTCGGCGTCGTCACCACGGGCAGGTCCCTCACCGTCGTCGGGGTGGCGACGAACACTCCGGCCGCCGGGGAGGAGCGCGTGATGCTCCCCTTCGCGATCCGGGGGTTCTGAGGCGCCGGCCGGCGGCTCTGAACGGCGGGGCCGGGAGCGGAGGCCGGCCCGGATGGCTCAGCCGCCATCCGGGCGGGGCCGGCAACCGGCCCCGCCGCCCCTTCGGGGCCGCCACGGGGCGCTGCCCGGGACCGCATGGGCCTCGATCCCTAGCCGATCAGGCGGCGGCGCCAGTCCAGGTGGGTGACGGTGATGGCGCGGCCCGGGTCGTGGTCCCACTCGGTATGGAGGCCGACCGCTTCCAGGGCAGCCACGACCTCCTGGCCGATGGCAGCAGTGGTTTCGGAAGAGCCGTCGAAGCCGCCGTAGAGAAGCATCAGTCCGTGGCCGGCTGCGGCGGAGTCCGTGCACTGGGTGTGGAAGTAGACGAAACCGCGGGCGTTGGGTCCGGCTTCGTCTCCGATCTCGGACTGGCCGCAGCTACGGCAACAGGTGAAGTTCTCGCGGGCGGTGATCCCGGCCTCCTCCATGGCGGTGAAGGCGCGGGTGAGCCGCTCGGGGTCGGTTTCGCCCTGCCATGACGCTTGTTCCGCGACACGCTCCAGCCACAACCGGTCGGCCAGCGCCTCCGCCTGCTCGCGGGAAACGGGCCGGCGGTCCTGGGTGACCAGGTACTCCTCGGCAAGCTCGGCCAGTTCAGCGCGGGAGGTGTAGCCGCCGACCAGCACCTCTCGGACGTGCTCTTCCAACTCTTCACGCTCGTCTTCGTCGAGTTCGAGCGGCGGCACCTCGCGGGCGGGTCCCATGTCCAGCAGCGACCAGGCGAGGCCGGCATCCCAACCGGCCTCTTGGCGGGCCCAGCCGGTCATCGCGGCGATCACGGCCTCGGGTCCGTCGGCCTTCGCCTGGAAGTGCCGGTCAGCGGCACCATCGCGATACTCCAGCGTGTAGTCGCCACCTGCCTTGTGCCAGACCTGGGCGAAAACGTCCGGCAGGTCGGGTATCCGCTGGACCACCAGGAACAGGTCACCGTCACCACCGATCCGCCGGACCAACCCGGCCAGCTCCTCGGCGGACACACGGACGTGCCGCTCCCAGTTCTCCGTCTTCACCACGATCTCGAGCATGCGCAGACTCTGGCACACCCCTCTGACAGCACACCTCCCGGGATCCCCGGCGCACCTGGTGCTCGTCGGCCCAGGCCGGCTGATCCGAAGCGTCAGCAGCGAGGATGGCGGCCGCGGAGGCGAGCCGGTGGGGACGGGCAACTCACCCGCTCGGAGGAGAGCGCAGCCTGCTCGGGTAGGACCTGAGTGGGGTGCGGGCACTCTTGCTGGAGGACGCGCGGCCGCTGTGGTCACGGCCAGGATGAACGGCATGACGACAGCGATCTCTCCGGTTCCTGCTCCCGCCCCCGCGCCCCTCTGGGCTCGCCGTGCCGCCCACGCCATCGCGCTGTGCGCCGTCCCGTCCGGCCTGTGGCGCATCGCCATGGCATCCGGTGTCTACGTCGGCTACAGCGACCAGGTCCTGCGCGACGTCTTCGACATCCCGGGGTGGGGCATCGCGTATGTCGTCGGCCTCTCCGTCATCGGTGAGCTGGCCGCCCTGTTCCCGTTGTTGCTCGTGAGCGAGAGGTGGCGGCCGCTGCGCCCCCGGACCCTCTCCGCGCTGGCCTGGGCCGGCTCGGCGCTCTTGGTCGTGGTGGCGTTGTGGCAGGTCGTGGTCGCCTTCACCGTCGAGAGCCAGACGTACATGTCGAGCGGTCCGGCACAGACCGTCTGGGCATTCGTCTTCGCCCCGCTGCTCGCCATACCGGCCTTGATGACGGCGGTGACCTGGTCGTACGCCAAGCGGCACCGGGTGCGGGGCCAGGCATGACCCCCGATCACGTGCATCACCCGACGGCGTCGCCATGGCCCCACGCCCGGTGGTCGAGACGCACTTTCAGGGGGCGACGCGTGTGGGTGCCGCCGCCGTCCTGCCGGGCCAGCGTCCAGATTCGGTCGTCGTCGCCGGTGCACGTGTCCTGCACCGGTACGAGGCCGTCCGCGGTGCCGGTCACCCGCAGGCACAGCATGCTGCCGTCGTTGACCAGCCGCCCCGTGAGCACGGACGGATCCGTTCCGGCTGTGGCCGGTGCCGTGTTCGCGGTGGGGATGCCGGTGGGTGTGGAGGCGGCCCCGGTGCCCGGGCCGTCGCCCACCCGGACGGCGATCACGGTGGCCACGCACACCAGGGCGACCGCGCAGGCCGAGAGGATGCCCGTGCGGTGCTCGTGGCAGCTGAACTGCACGCTCTTGTTGCCGTGCTGCACTCCGGCCGCGCCGTGGCAGACGTCCCCGCGGCGGCGGCGGCCGTCGTCGCCCTGACCATCGCCCCCTGCGGGCCCGGCCCCGGTCACGGGCGGGAGTCGAACCGGTTCACCTGGACGTTGCCGTCCCCGGTCTGGACCGCCGCCGGGCCGAGGAACACGTTCCCCGAGATGCCCCCTGCGGCCGGGCGCACGGCCTCCGCCACATCGTCGAGCAGTCCCCGGAGCCCCCCACGACCGAGCGGCCGGGCCGGCCTGAAACAGTCGAGATCCGGACGGAGTTCAGCACGACTCGACTCCTAGGCGAACCCGCCGTTGCTCATCAGGAGCTGCCCATTGATCCACTGGCCCTTCGGTGAGCAGAGGAAGTCCACCAGGTGTGCGGTGTCCTGCGGAGCACCGAGGCGGTCGAGCGGTGTCTGGCGGCGTACGTGCTCGCGCACGTCCTCGGACATCCAGCCGGTGTCCACCGGCCCCGGATTGATGACGTTGGCGGTGACGCCGAGGCCGGCGAGCTCGCGAGCGGCGGCAATGGTGATGCGGTCCAAAGCCCCCTTGCTCGCTCCGTAGGGAAGGTTGCCCACGGTGTGGTCGCTGGTGAGGCTGATGACGCGTCCGCTCCCGTGGACGCCGGTGAAACGCCGACCGAACTCGCGGATCAGAAGCCAGGTGGCACGCGCGTTGACGGCGAAATGCCGGTCGAAGCTTTCGACCGTGGTGTCGAGCAGACCGGAGTCGACCGACTCGCAATGACTCATCACCAGGGCCGTGACCCCGCCGAGTCGGCGTTCGGCCTCGTCGAAGATGCGGGCGGGTGCGTCCGGGTCAGTGAGGTCGGCCTCGATGGCCATGGTGTCTGCGCCGTGCCCGGTGAGCTCGCGTGTGATCGCGTCGGTCGCCCCGTGCTCGGCTCCCCAGGCCATGCGCTGGTCATAGGGGGCCCAGTACGTGAAGGCGATGTTCCAGCCCGACGCCGCAAGCCGGCGGGCGATGCCGGCGCCGATGCCGACGGTCCGGCCGACGCCGGTCACCAGCGCCAACGGCCGGGACCCGGCAAAGCCATGATCTTCCTTGGTATCCGTCACAGCATGCGATCGTTCGCGAACAGCGCGAACAAGGCAAGCATATTTGTCGCTTCCCGAGCGGCCCGTGCTCGGCAGCCGCATCTGACGAACACCCCGCGGTGGCGGGCGAGGGCCCGCGCCCGCTGCGCTGTCCGACGCCTCGTTCGTGAACTCGGCTACGCCTCCCGGCCGGCTGCGGCATCGTCGTACCCCAGCAGCCCCGGACGGGGAGGCGAAGACGCGGAGCCGGCAGCAGGAGGCGTGTGGTGAGCGAGCGGGAGACATGGACGACGGACGAGTTCGGCCCCTCCCACGAGGGGGCGGTCGGAGTGCTCCTGGCCGACGGCAGCGTCCCGGGCCCGGTGTACTTCGACACCGGCTCCGGCTCGGGCGGGCCGCCGGTGTCGCAGTGGAGCGTCTACGACGGCCGCTGGGCGCACGTGCCGCGCGCGGCCGCGCTGCGGGCGGTGTGCTCGTGCGGCTGGGCGGGCCCCGAGCACCCCCTGGACTGGGAGGCGATCGGCGAGGCGGCGCTGGGGGAGGGCGGCCATGCCGAGGCGGACGCCTGCGTACGGGACTGGGACGGGCACACGGCCCAGGTCGAGGCGACGACCGTCCCTCTGCCCGAGGCCGTCATCGATCTGCTGGAGCGGTTGCAGGGGGAGCTCGTCAAGCTGGCCAAGACGTCTCCGGTCGCGGCCGTGAGGGCGGCCCGGCGGTTGGAGGTCACCGCAGCGCAGGTCGGCTACTGGGCCGCCCGGGACACTCGCGATGATCTCAGCGCCGCGCAGGCAGCGGCCGCCCTCGGGCTCGACGAGGACGCCACGCGCAAGGTGTTGGCCCGCTTCGGCCGTTGGAGCCCGTACCTGTGAATGGCACCTACCGGGTTGCTGGTGGGGAGCCCACGAGGCGCCCGCGAAGCCCGTGGACCGCTGCAGCACCCGAAGCCCCGCTCCGGCCGGATCCCGGCCTCCGCCGGCAGGCTTTCGCGGCCCGGCCCGACGCTGCCGGGCGGCGACATCCCGGCCTGGGAGCGCCGGTGCCGCCCTCACCTCGGAGGACGGGCGCGCGCAGGTGATCGGCCTCATACGTCCGGCAGGAGGAGCCAGACCTCGGAGAAGGCGAGGCCGTGGTCGTGGCTCACCACCCCACACGGGCAGCCCAGCGTGGTCTGACGCCAGTCCGACGCCACGGTCCAGGGGCCGGCCGTACCCCCGCACCCCGGGCAGCCGACGGTCTCGGCCGTCCACACCCCGGCGGCCGGCCTGCCGTAGCGGCGGAACCGGCCCGCGTACGGGGCCTGCCAGTGCACGGCCGGGGGCGTGAGCGGGACGGTACCGGGCGGGCCCGTCGCGGCCAGGGGGGTGAACAGTGCGATCAGATCGGGGAGCAGGGCCTCGCCCGCCGCGGTCGGCGCCACGGCCACTCCGTTCGACGACGCCCTGGACGCGGACCAGTACCTCGGGGCGGCCGCCGCGGCCGGTGGGTTCGGGTGGGCGTGCCAGGGCAGCAGCGCGCGGGCGACGGCGGCCAGGAGTGCGGCGGCGGGCGGGCTGACGGCGCCCGCGTCGAGGTGGTGGAGGGTGGTACGCAGGATGCGCTGGAGCCGCCGGTCCCTGTCCGTGGCCGAGCTCCGTGCCGTCGTGGCCCGCCGGGTCGGGAGCGGGGCGGTGAGGTGGGCGAGGACGGCCGCCGCTGCCTCGGCGTCCGACGCGGCAGGACGCCACTCCCCGGCGGCCAGGAGCTGCCGGGCCCGCCCGGATTCCCGGGTGAGGGCGTGCGTGCGCAGCGGATGGCCGCCGCGGGCTGCCGTGGCCGTGGGCGTGTCCTGTCCGCTCAAGACGGCGCCCCCGTCCCGGGCAGGTTGATGACGTAACCGTTGGGGGAGCCCTTGCGCATGGAGCGCGCCAGCTCGGAGACCTGCCTCGCCTGGGCGGCGGAGAGGCGCCGCGACTCCCACAGCAGAGCCGCGGCGTCGACCGCCTCCGGGGCCGGGGGCGGTGGCACGTCATGCAGCCGGACGTCCGTCAGCGCGGCCAGTTCCCGGGCGTCGATGCCCAGCAAGGCTGCGAAGTCCGTCACCAAACGGGGCGTCAACTCCTTGCGACCGGAGCCGATCACACCGTAGGTGGACGCCGCCAGGTACGTGGGCGTCACGATTGCCAGGGTCTTCGCGATGCCCGCCCAGCTCAGATTGCGGTACTGGAGCATGCGGATGACCCGGCCTCCCGGAACAGCAAGGGGTGCGAGCAGCTTCGGGGCGAAGACGGAGGGGCGTTCCTCTTGCGGCAGTGCGCGTATGTGCCGCAGGAGTTCACCTCGTGCCGCCGGCGGGAGGTGCACCGCGTCCATCACGATGTCCTGCGCCCACTGCTGGGCCGCGGCGTCCAACGGCGCCAAGTCGTCCGGGACGGCCAGCCCCGCCAGGATGAACAGATCGACGGCGTGGTGGCCCACGGCGGGCGCGATCCGTTGGAGCAGCTCCTCGCAGGGGGCTTCCCCCGCGAGCACCGCTCGAAGCTCGTGTGCGGTCAACCCGGCGCGATCGGCCGGCTCCTGCACGCTCGACTCCCTGTGGTCCAGCAACCGCGCCAGCATCACTCCGAATCCGTTGTGCTTCGTCATGCCCGCAGCCTAGGACTTGTCCGGCCCGCCATGTGAGCGCGGCCGTTCCGGACCGGAGCCGGGACCCGGCCCGGCACGCGAGGTGCCGGGCCGGGCCGGTGTTCAGAAGTTCCAGCTCTGGCTCGGTGCGCCGTTGCAGCTCCAGCTCACCAGGAGCTGCCCGTTCTCCGACCGGCCGGCCAGGATGTCGAGGCACTTCCCGTTGACCCGGTTACGGATCTCGTTGCCGTTGCGGTACCACTTCTGGTGGAGGCCGCCATTGCAGTCCCACATGGCCACCGAGCCGTGGTCACCGAGATGGGGACCGTAGATCTCCAGGCACTTTCCGTTCATGCTGGAGCGGATCTGCTCACCGCTCCAGTACCACTGCTGGTTGACGCCGCCGTGGCAGTCCCACGTCACGGTGGTGGCGCCGTTCTCCTGGTGGCCCATGAAGATGTCGACGCACCTTCCGTTGAGGTTGGACTTGAGCAGCGGTGCCGCGGCGAACGCGGGCCCGCCCGTCAACGTGGCGCCGGCCAGCAGCCCGGTGGTCGCCGCCAGCAGCATCAGTCGTCGTACAGACCTCATGATTCTCCTTCGAATCGCCCTTGCGCGGTTGCGCTGGTCCATGTCTAGCCACCGGTTGATGTCCGGCGCCGGAACGAGGATTCCGGACATCAAAAGGTGGACAACCACCACCCAGCACGGCTGCGGAAAGACGCAGGAAGGAAGCACATGCCACGCCCCGAACGCCCGCTCGACCCGGACACCGGTCCGCTGACACGATTCGCGGCCGACCTTCGGAAACTGCGCGAGGCGGCGGGACGCCCGCCCTACCGGGCACTGGCCAAGAAGGCGCACTATTCGTCCACGACGCTGTCGGACGCCGCGGGCGGGCACACGTTTCCGAGCCTGGCCGTCACGCTCGCGTACGTCGAGGCCTGCCAGGGCGACCGCCGCGCATGGGAGAACCGGTGGCACGCGCTGGCCGCCGAAATCGCTGCGACCGCCGCGAGCGCACGGGCCGAGGAGCCGGGGGAAAGCAGCGGGCAGGACGCGCCGTACGCGGGGCTGTCGGCGTTCCAGCCGGAAGACGCCGACCGCTTCTTCGGGCGCGAGCAGCTGACCGGCGAGCTGCTCGCGAAGGTGCGTGACCGCCGCTTCCTCGCGGTCTTCGGACCGTCCGGATCGGGGAAGTCCTCGGTGCTGCGGGCCGGGCTCGTCGCCCGCGCGCGGGCGACGGGGTGGCCGGTGATGCTGTTCACGCCGGGCCCGCATCCCGTCGAGGAGTGCGCGGTCCACCTGGCCGGGACGGCGGGGGAGAGTCCCGGCGCACTGGTGACCGAGCTGCTGGGCGATCCCGTGACGCTGCACCTGCGGATCCGGCAAGCCATGGTCGACCGCGCACCGGACGTGGACACGCTGATCGTGGTCGACCAGTTCGAGGAGATCTTCACCCTCTGCCGGGACCAGGACGAACGAGACGCGTTCATCGGCATGCTGATCGCCGCCACCACGGCGACGACCAGCCGGACCCGGGTCGTACTCGGCGTCCGCGCCGACTTCTACGGCCACTGCGTCCAGGACCCCCGCCTGGTCGAGGCGATGCGCGACGCGCAGATCGCGGTCGGTCCGATGAGCGGCCAGGAGCTGCGCGAGGCCATCACCCGGCCCGCCATGCTCGCCGACTGCACGGTGACCGGCCCGCTGCTGGCGGCCGTGGTCGCGGACGCGACCGGTCAGCCGGGTGCGCTGCCGCTGGTGTCGCACGCGATGGCCGAGACCTGGCGCCGCCGCAGCGGCAGCCGCCTCACCCTGGACGGGTACCTGGCGGCCGGCGGCATCCAGCACGCGCTCGCACACACCGCCGAGGCCGCCTACCGGGACCTGTCGCCGGCGCAGCAGGAGCTCGCCAGATCGCTGTTCCTCCGGCTGACCGCGCTGGGCGACGGTACCGAGGACACCCGGCGCCGGATCGCCAGGAACGAGCTGGACCCGAACCCCGACACCGCGTACGTTCTCGAATCCCTTGCCCGGCAACGGCTGGTGACGCTGGACGAGGGGTGTGTCGAGATCACCCACGAGGCGATCATCCGGTGCTGGCCGCGGCTGCGCGGCTGGCTGACCGAGGACCGGGACCGGCTGCTCCTGCACCGGCAGCTCACCGACGCGACCGCCGACTGGGAAGAGCAGCACCGCGATCCGCACGCCCTGTACCGGGGTGCCCGCCTGGCCGCGGCGCTGGACCTGGCCGCCGCGGACGGCAGCGGGCTGACCTCCCGGGAACGGCGCTTCCTCGACGCGAGCCGGGAGGCGCAGGCCGGCGAGATGGCGGCGGTCAGGCGACGGACGGTCCGCCTGCGGCAGCTGGTCACGCTGCTCACCATGCTGGTGGTCATCGCCGCGACCGCGGGCGGCCTGGCCGTCGACTCGCGCGACTCGGCCATCCGGCAGCGGAACGTGGCCCTCGCGCGCAAGGCCGCCGCGGACGCGGCCGACGTACGACAGCAGGACCCCGCGTTCGCCGCGCAGCTGAACCTGGCCGCGTACCGGCTGGCCGCCGCAGGCGACGTCCGCGACCAGCTCATGAGCGCGTTCGCGACGCCGTACACGAGCCGGCTCATCGGCCACACCTCCGACGTGGTCTCGATCTCCTTCGCGCAGAAGGGCACGGTCCTGGCCACGGCGAGCTGGGACCGTACGGTCAGGCTGTGGGACGTCGCGGACGCCCACCATCCCGAACAGCTGGCCGTCGTGAACCAGTCGGAGCGGATGAAGGCGGTGGCGTTCGGTGACGGCGGCAGGCTCCTGGCCACGGCCGGCGACCGGTCGGTGCGGCTGTGGGACGTGGCGAACCGGCGTGCGCCCGCGGAGCTGAGCACGCTGCCGGATCAGCGGTCCGCGCCGACGTGGGTGGCGTACCGGCAGGGCGGCACCATCGCCACCGGCCACAGCGACGGCACGGCGCGGCTGTGGAACGCGACCGATCCCCGCCACCCGCGGCTCGTGGCCACGGTGCCGGGCCACACCGGCACGGTCACCTCGGCGACGTTCAGCCCGGACGGCCGCACGCTGGCGACCACCGGTGACACCACCACCCGACTGTGGGATGTCACCGACCCCGTGAATCCGCGGCTCATCGAGGTCCTGCGCGGACACACCGACACGGTGACCTCGGCCGCCTTCAGCCCCGACGGCCGGACCGTGGCGACGGGGAGCTGGGACCGCACCGCACGGGTGTGGGACATCGGCGGCAGCCCGCGGACGCAGCCACCGGCCGTCCTGCTCGGCCATCCCGCGATCGTCTGGTCGGTGGCCTTCAGCCCGGACGGCAGCGCCCTCGTCTCGGTGGGCGGGTCCACCCTGTTCTGGGACCTCGCCACCCCGGCACGCCCGAAGCGGATCAGTACGGTTCACGGCGGGGCCTACCAAGCCGCCTTCAGCCCGGACGGCCGTACGCTCGCCAACTCCGACCGGTTCCTGGACCTGCGGGACCTGTCGCTCGCGACCCACGACGACGTGGTCACGTCCCTGGCGTTCGGCCCCGGCGGTCATCTGCTCGCCAGCGCCAGCTGGGACGGCACCGCACGGCTGTGGCGGGTCACCGGCGGCCGGGCCCTGTGGCCGCTGTCGGTCCTGCACGGGCACACCAAGTTCGTCCGGTCCGTGGCGTTCAGCCCGGACGGGCGCACCCTCGTCACCGCCAGCGAGGACACCACCGTCCGCGTGTGGGACGTGACCGATCCGCGCAGACCGCGGCTGACTTCGGTCCTCGCCCCCGGCGCCGGCGAGGTCGGCGGCGTCCGCTTCGCCCCGGACGGCCGCCTGCTGGCGGTCTGGGCACTGGGTACGGCCGGGCTGTGGGACCTGACCGATCGCGGCGACCCCCGGGCACTGAGCCGGATCGCCGAGGGCGGGCCGGACGTCACGACGGCCTCGTTCCGCCCGGACGGCCGTGTGCTGGTGACGAGCAGCGGCGAGTCCGGTTCGCTGCGGTTCTGGGACATCGCAGATCCGCGCAGCCCCCGGGAACTGCCTTCCCCGTTCCGGTCCGACCCGCTGACCTCCGGCGTGTTCAGCCCCGACAACCGGAGACTGGCCGCCTTCCACCGCACGGACAGGACGGTCTGGCTGATTGACGGCAACGACATCGGCCGCCCGGCGAAGGTGAGGAAGCTGCCGGCGTCAGGCTCCTGGATCTACACGCTGACGTTCGACGCGGACGGCCGCCGACTGGCAGCCGGCGCCGCGGACAGCAAGGCCCTGCTGTGGGACGTGCGCGGCGCGGCCACTCCCGCCGTCCTCACCGGCCACTCGAACCCCGTACCGGCCGTGGCGTTCACCCCGGACGGCAACACCCTGGCGACCGGCGGCAACGATTTCACGATCCGGCTGTGGGACACCGGCCTGGACAGGGTCTCCGCCCGCATCTGCGAGAGCGCGTACCCCCGGATCACCAGAGCCCAATGGGCGCAGTACTTCGCAGCGCTCGACTTCGACCCGCCCTGCCCCGCCACATGACGCGGGTCGGCCGGTTGTCAGTGTCGCCTTTTACATTGGGGCCATGGAGATCACCAAGCAGTCACTGGCGGAGGCCTGGCAGCGGACGGCCGCGCGACACGCCCTGCTCGACGAAGTGGGCCTGCCACCCGTGGCACTCTCGGAAGACGAGCTGGAGGAGTGGGCCGACCGCGCCGAAGAGGCAGGGGACGGCGGCCTGTTCCTGCTCCTGGACGAGGACGGCACGGTGCGCGGCCGGCACGGCCCCTACCGGGAGGCTTTCGCCACCCGCGACCTCGAACAGGTGCTGTACCTGATCGCCGAGGCCGCGATGCGCCGGCGCGGCGGCAGCCTCGAGGAGGCGGCCGAGGCGCTGGACCGGATCGATCCGGCGTGGGGGAGACGGTTCCGCAGCGGCGGCCTGGACGACGCCGGGACGGTCGAGGCGTGCGGGCGCGACCCGCTGGAGGGGCTCGCCTGGATAGCCAAGTCCTGGCGTGACCAGCACCCGTACACGACGCTCGCCTTCTACCGCGCGGAGCCGGGGCAAACCGTCGACGCCGAACGCCTGGCCCTGCTGTACGGGGCCGATCCCGCACAGGTCGCGGCCGGCACCCGCCTGAAGGACCTGGAAGCCGTGGACAGCGGCCGGGCCCACTGGGACCGGCAGTGGGAAAGCTGCTGTTTCGGGCAGGCGGGCGGGTGGACGTACCTGCTGTACCACGACACGCCGCCGGGATCCTTCGCCGACAAGGAGGCGTACGCGGCGCTCGGGATCAAGGAGAGCGTGTGGCTGACCGCCACCTCCGCGAAGGCCATCTACACCTTTGACTACGTGCGGGACGGCCGCCGCGTCGACGACGACTGGGGCATCCTGGAGCTGATCTGGTACGAGCGCGGCAGCGCCCCCTATCTGCGGGGCGGTGAACTGGACTTCCTCAACCGGGCCGTCCGCCGTGCCGAGCTGGACCACCCCGAACTGACCAGCACGTTCGAGCTGTACTTCCACGCCCTGGAGGAGTCCCTCGGCCTGTCTCTGCCGCGCGGGGACTTCGCGGAGGGGGAGGTGCGGGCCGCGTACTGGGCCGAGTGATGGCGCTGGCCGAATCGGGTCAGTCCCTTTGCTGCGGCTCGCACACGCCTCTACGCTCGTCCGGTGTCCGGAAGTTCGCAGTCAGACCGTAGCGCCGTTACCAGGGGAGAGCGTGGACGTCCCGACGTTGATTCTCTTAGGCCGTGTCTTCAAATGGTTCTGATGAGGGATCATGTCGGCATGGTGCGTCGTCATGAGCTGACGGATGTGGAGTGGGGAGTGCTGTCCGGGC
>NZ_JBFBFP010000021.1:0-132358 GCF_040684275.1 Streptomyces sp. NPDC091371 | reverse complement strand
CGCGGGGGTCCGGGGGCAGAGCCCCCGGCAACGGCGCCGCACCCGCGAACGCCGAAGGGGGCGGGGTGACCAGCTGGTCACCCCGCCCCCTTCGGCGTTCGGCTCAGGCCCCCGGTTTACCGGCGGCCGCCTCCTTGGCCTCCCACTCCGCGATCACGTCGATCGGCGGCGGCGCCTTCGCCAGGAACACCCACGTGAAGTACACCGCGAGCACCATCGGCGGCAGCTTCAGCGCGATCAGCACCCATCCGAGCTGCGTCGCGTCCCCCCACCAGTACAGCGGGAAGAGGATCGCGTACTTGGCGAGGAAGATCAGCCCCCACGCCAGGCTCGCCTTGACGTACGCCTTCTTGCGCCCCGGGTTGCGGGTGCGCCAGGACAGGTTCTCCTTGAACACCGGCCCGAGGATCACGCCCAGCAGCGGGAAGCCCACCAGCGCCGAGACCGTGAAGGCCACGCCCAGGCCGACGCCGTAGATCATGCCCGGCAGGTAGAAGCCCTTGGCGCTGCCCGTGAACAGGGCGAAGGCCACGCCGACGCCCACGCCGAAGACCCCGCTGAAGGCGTGCTTCACCGTGTCCTTGCGCAGCAGTCGGACGATCACCAAGAGGACGGCGACCGCCCCCGCGGCGATGGCGGAGAGCTTCACGTCCTTGTTGATCGTGTAGATCATGACGAAGAGCAGCCCGGGAAGCATCGTCTCCACGGTGCCCCGGATGCCCCCGAAGGCGTCGAACAGCGCCGCCTGTGTCACCGCCTTCTGGTCATCGGAAGGCGCGCCGGCGGGGTCGGGGGTGGTCGGTCTGTCGAGTGACGTCACCGGTCAGTGCTCCTGTCCGAGCGGTCGGAGTTCGTACTTCGGGTTGAAGAGCACCCGACGGCCGTGGCTCATGGAGATGCGCCCGGAGGCGATCAGACGGCGGCCGGGCTCGATTCCCACGATCGAGCGACGCCCGAGCCAGACCACGTCCAGCGCCGCCGAGCCGTCGAACAGCTCGGCCTCCAGGGCGGGAACGCCCGCGCGCGGCCGCAGGGTGACGGTACGCAGCGTTCCGGTCACCTTGACTATCTGACGGTCGTGGCAGTCGCAGATCCGCGTACACCCCGCGGCTTCTGCGTCCTCCTGCAGCTCCGCCGAATGCAGCTCCTCCTGCGAGGTGGACAGCCGCTCTATCATCCGGCGGAACCGGCCCGCCGGCCTGGCCGACCTGGCCGGCTTCGCGGACTTCTCGGGACGCGGTTCAGCACTCATAACAGGAAGCGTACCGGCGCGCCCACCGGCAATCGAAGCTACCGCTCGAAGCGGTACCCCATCCCCGGTTCGGTGATGAAGTGGCGGGGGTGCGAGGGATCGGCCTCCAGTTTGCGGCGCAGCTGCGCCATGTAGACCCGCAGGTAGTTCGTCTCGGTGCCGTACGAGGGCCCCCACACCTCCTGGAGGAGCTGCTTCTGGCTGACCAGCTTGCCGCCGTTGCGCACGAGGACCTCCAGCAGGTGCCACTCGGTGGGCGTCAGCCGTACGTCGCGTCCGTCCCGTACGGCCTTCTTGGCCGCCAGGTCCACCGTGAAGCAGGCGGTCTCCACGACCACCTCGTCCTCGCCGGAGCCGGCGGCCGGCTCGGCCCGGCGGACGGCGGCGCGCAGCCTGGCCAGGAGCTCGTCCATGCCGAAGGGCTTGGTGACGTAGTCGTCGGCGCCCGCGTCGAGGGCCTCGACCTTCTCGTCGGAGGTGTGCCGGGCGGAGAGCACCAGGATCGGCACGCGGGTCCAGCCGCGCAGCCCCTTGATGACCTCGATCCCGTCCATGTCGGGCAGGCCGAGGTCGAGCACCACCACGTCGGGGTGGCGGGCGGCCGCGAGCTCCAGTGCGCTCGCGCCGTCGGGGGCGGCGTCTACCTCGTACTTGCGTGCCTTGAGGTTGATCACGAGGGCTCGGACGATCTGCGGCTCGTCTTCGACTACGAGCACCCGGGTCATTGAGGTCCTGCCTTCTGTCGTTCCAGGTCGATGTCGAGGTCGAGGTGTTGCATGGTCACGTCCGCACCGGGCGGGGTGCTGCGGGCCTCACCGTCCACGGTGACGGTAGTCGGCGGCCGCCCCCGGGCCGCGGCCCGCAGGGTGAGGACCATGGTCAGCCCCCCTCCGGGGGTGTCCTCGGCCGCCAGGGTGCCGTCCATGGCCTCGGCGAAGCCCCGGGCCACGGCGAGCCCGAGGCCCACTCCGGCGCCGCGCGGGGCGTCCCCGTACCGCTGGAAGGGGGCGAAGATCCGGTCCTTGGCCTCGTCGGGCACGCCCGGTCCGCGGTCCACCACCCGCACTTCGACCCGGTCGCCGAGGAAGCTTGCGGCCACCAGCACCGGCTCTCCGGGCGGGCTGTACTTGACGGCGTTCTCCACGACGTTGGCCACGGTCCGCTCCAGCAGCCCCGGGTCCACCGCGACCATCGGCAGCGTCTCGGGCACGTCCAGCAGCACGCTGTCCTCCGGTACGCCGCCCAGCGCCATCGGGACCACCTCGTCGAGGTCGATCTCCCTGATCAGCGGGGTGACGGTGCCGGTCTGCAGCCGGGACATGTCGAGCAGGTTGCCCACCAGGTGGTCGAGCCGGTCGGCGCCCTCCTCGATGCCTTCGAGGAGCTCGGCCCGGTCCTCCTCGGACCAGTCCACGTCGTCGGAGCGCAGGGAGGTCACGGACGCCTTGATGGAGGCCAGCGGCGTACGCAGGTCATGGCTGACGGCGGCCAGCAGCGCGGTGCGGATCCGGTTGCCCTCGGCCAGCCTGCGGGCCTCCTCGGCCTCTCCTACGAGGCGCTGGCGGTCCAGGACCACGGCGGCCTGGGCGGCGAAGGCGCCGAGTACCCGACGGTCCTCGGCGGGCAGCACCCGGCCGGACAGCGCGAGCGCCATGTGGTCGCCGATCGGCATGTCCACATCGGCGTCCTCGGGCCGGTCCACGGGGCGCGGGCCGACGCTGCCGGCCCGCGTCCAGGGCTCGACGTCGCCCGCGCGCTCCAGCAGGGCCACGGACTCCATCGCGAAGGTCTCCCGGACCCGTTCCAGCAGCGCGGGCAGCGCGGTCTCCCCGCGCAGCACGCTGCCCGCCAGGAACGACAGGATCTCGGACTCGGCGCGCAGCCGTGCGGCCTGGTGGGTGCGCCGGGCGGCCAGGTCCACCACGGAGGCGACCGAGACGGCGACCCCGAAGAAGATGGAGATCGCCACGATGTTCTTGGGGTCGGAGACGGTGAACCGGTGCAGGGGCGGGGCGAAGTAGTAGTTCAGCAGCAGTGAGCCGAAGGCGGCCGAGGCGAGGGCCGGCCAGAGCCCGCCGAGGAGCGCCGCCGCCACGGTCAGCGCCAGGAAGAGCAGCATGTCGTTGGCGAGCCCGGGGTCCGCGTCGACGTGGGTGAGCAGCAGGCACAGCAGGACCGGGAGGATCACGCCGACCACCCAGCCGGCGATGATCCTGGTCCGTCCGAGGCGGGCCGCCGAGCGGGCCACGGGCAGCCCGCGCCCCTTGGCGACCTCCCCGTGCGTGACGATGTGCACGTCGAGGTCGGGCCCCGAGTCCCGGGCCACGGTGGCGCCCACGCCGGGGCCGAAGACGTACTGCCAGGCCTTGCGGCGGCTGGAGCCGAGCACGATCTGGGTGGCGTTGACCCCGCGGGCGAATTCGAGCAGGGCGTCCGGGACGTCGTCGCCGATCACATGGTGAAACGTTCCGCCCAGGTCTTCGACCAGGGTCCGCTGGATCGCGAGCTCCTTCGGCGAGGCCGAGGTCAGGCCGTCGCTGCGGGCGATGTACACGGCGAGGATCTCGCTGCCGGAGCCCTTGGCCGCCATCCGGGAGGCGCGCCGGATCAGCGTGCGCCCCTCCGGCCCGCCGGTGAGGCCCACGACGATCCGTTCACGCGCCTGCCAGGTGGAGCGGATGCCGTGCTCGCCCCGGTACTGCTGGAGGTACTCGTCCGCGCGGTCGGCCACCCACAGCAGCGCGAGCTCGCGCAGTGCGGTGAGGTTGCCGGGGCGGAAGTAGTTGGACAGGGCCGCGTCGACCTTGTCGGGCTTGTATATGTTCCCGTGCGCCATCCGGCGGCGCAGCGCCTGTGGCGACATGTCGACCAGCTCGATCTGGTCGGCCCGCCGGACCACCTCGTCCGGCACGGTCTCCCGCTGCCGGACCCCGGTGATCGACTCGACCACGTCCCCGAGGGACTCCAGGTGCTGGATGTTGACGGTGGACACGACGTCGATGCCCGCCCGCAGCAGCTCCTCCACGTCCTGCCAGCGCTTGGCGTTGCGCGAGCCCGGCACGTTGGTGTGCGCGAGCTCGTCCACGAGCGCGATGGCGGGCCTGCGGGCCAGTACCGCGTCCACGTCCATCTCGGTGAAGGCCGCGCCGCGGTAGGCCAGCTCCCGGCGCTCCACCTGCTCCAGCCCGTGCAGCATGACCTCGGTGCGCGGCCGCCCGTGGTGCTCGACGAAGCCGACGACGACGTCGGTGCCCCGCTCCGTCCTGCGGTGGCCCTCGGAGAGCATCGCGTAGGTCTTGCCCACACCGGGTGCCGCGCCGAGGTAGATCCTTAGCTTGCCGCGTCCCATGCGCCCATTCTCAGGGACGTTTGCCCCGTTCACGCACCTTTGGCGGCCCGTGGGCCCATCCCTGACGCAACCCTGACGCGGGCGCCGGAAAGCACCGCGGGCCGTACCCCCAAGGAGTACGGCCCGCGGCCTGAGACGCTCGTCGCTCTCGCGCGGCGGGGGTCAGCGGACCTCGGTGATCTCCGGGCCGCGCTCCAGCTGGCCCATGCCGCCGCCGAAGCGGGAGCCTTCCTGCTCCTCCGTCTGCACGCCGTCCGGCACCATCTGGGCGTCGTTCGGCAGCTTCAGGACGATCGGGTCGCGCGGGGCCATCGGGCCGTCGCCGCGGACGACGACGGTGTCCCGGAAGATCTGCTCCAGCAGGCCGGCCGACTCGGGGCGCACCGCGCCCTGGCCGGAGATGACACCGCGCAGGAACCAGCGCGGGCCGTCGACGCCGATGAAGCGGACCAGCTGGGCGCCGGTCTGCCCGTCCGGGAGCGGTACGGGGACCTGCGCGCGCAGCTCCCAGCCCAGCGGACCCTCGACCTCGTCGATGATGCCGCCCTGCTGGGTGATGCCCGAGGCGATCTCCTCGCGGACCTCGCCCCAGATGCCTTCCTTCTTGGGCGCGGCGAAGGCCTGCACCTGCACGGCGCTGTCGCGCAGCACCACGGTCGCGGCCACGATCGCGTCACCGGCGACCTCGACGCGCAGTTCCATGCCCTCGACACCGGGTACGAGGATGCCGCCCAGGTCGACCCGGCCGTCGGCCGGGTTGCCGGGCACCTCGGAGACGTCCCACGGGCCGTCCGGCCGGGGGGCCGGGGGCAGGTTCACGCGGCGCGGGGCCGCGCCGTCCTGTTCGTCGGCGTCGGCCGCAGCGCCGTTCACGCTGTCGACGACCTGCTCGGCCGCGCCGCCGTCCTTGACGGAGTCGTTCTTCTTGCGACGTCCGAACACGTCACTGTCCTTCCCGGTCGGTTACGACCGAAGCGTAGCCATTCCCACCCTGCTGACCAGCGCCGGATCCGGCCACGGCCGCATGACCGCCGGTGGAGCCGAAACCCCCCTCGGCCCGGGCCGAGCCGGGAAGTTCCGCCACCTCGTGGAAGCGCACCTTCTCGACCCTCTGGACAACCAGCTGGGCAATGCGGTCGAAACGCTCGAACCGGACGCTCTCGCGAGGGTCGAGATTGACCACGATCACCTTGATCTCCCCACGGTACCCGGCATCCACCGTCCCCGGGGCATTCACGAGCGCGAGCCCGCAGCGGGCCGCCAGACCCGAGCGCGGGTGCACGAAGGCCGCGTACCCGTCGGGCAGCGCGATGGACACCCCGGTGGGCAGCACGGCCCGCTCGCCGGGGGCGAGTTCGGCGGCGACCGTGGTCACCAGGTCGCAGCCGGCGTCGCCGGGGTGACCGTACGCCGGGATGGGCACCTCGGGGTCCACGCGGCGGATCAGCACGTCCACCGGGCCATGGTTGTTCAGGGACATCAGGGGTTCACCTCGAAGGCGCGAGCGCGCCTGACCTGGTCCGGGTCGGCCATCGCCGCCTGGATCTCCTCGGGCCGACCGTTGTCGATGAAGTGGTCGACCTTCACCTCGATGAACAGCGCGTCCGCGCGCACGGCGACGGGGCCCTCGGGCCCGCCTATCCGGCCGACCGCACTGCAGTAGATCTTCCGCCCGGCCACGGCCGTGACCTCGGCCTCCAGGTACAGCACGGTGTCCACGGGCACCGGCCGTACGAAGTCGGTCTCCAGCCGGCCCGTCACCGCGATGACGCGCAGCAGCCAGTTCAGGGAGCCCAGCGTCTCGTCGAGCGCGGTGGCCAGCACTCCGCCGTGGGCGAGACCGGGGGCGCCCTGGTGGGCGGGCTTGACGGTGAACTCGGCGCTGACGCGCACGCCCTCGCCCGCCCGGGCCTCCAGCTGGAGTCCGTGGGGCTGGCCCCCGCCGCAGCCGAAACAGTGCTCGTAGTGCGCACCGAGGAGCTCGCCGGGTGCCGGGGCATCGGGGTGCCGGACCGGCGCGGTGGCATCGGCCGGGGGCGTCAACGCTGTGTTTCGTCCACTCACAGCCGCAGACCTTACCCGCGCGGCTACCCGCCGGTCGCCTCGTGGCAGGCTTGGCGGTATGCAGCTCTCCCCCGCGCACCACGACGAACGCCTGACCGCCCCCCGCTCCTGGTGGTTCATCGCCGTACTCATCGGCCTCGCGTGCGCGCTGATGCTGCTGCCGCTGGGCACGCTGCCGCTCCTGGCCGGCCTGGTCGGGGGCACGGCGCTGGCCGGGCTGCTGGTGAGCTCGTACGGGTCCGCGCGCGTGCGCGTGGTGAACGGCGCGCTGGCCGCCGGGGAGGCCCGGATCCCGGTGACGGCCCTGGGCGAGCCCGAGGTCCTCGACGCCGAGGAGTCCCGGGCCTGGCGCACGTACAAGGCCGACACCCGCGCCTTCATGCTGATGCGCAGCTACGTGCCGACCGCGGTCCGCGTCGAGATCACGGACCCGGCGGACCCGACCCCGTACGCCTACGTCTCCACCCGCGAGCCGGAGGCCCTGCGGGCCGCCATCCTCGCCGCGCAGCGGGGCTAGGGGGTATCCGGGCCTTCGAGTGCGGCCCTGGTGGCCTCGGGAAGGGGCTGGGAGGGCTGTTCCAGGGGCGGAAGCTGCGGCAGGGCGTCCCAGGGCACGGCGCGGCTCCGCAGGTCGCGACGGACCTTCTCGGCGAGTTTCCGCGTGTCGCGCCGGTTCATGACCGCGCCCACCGCCGCGCCGACCATGAACGGCATCAGGTTCGGCAGGTTGCGGAACATCCGCTTCATGATCTGCTGGCGCAGCTCGCGCTTCATCTGACCGCCGAGCGCCGCGTTCAGCGTCGTCGGTTTGGTCAGGTCAACCCCGCGCTCCTCGGTCCAGGAGGTCAGGTAGGCGAAGCTGCGGTCCTTGAGCGTGCCGGGCGCGCGCAGCCCGTAGACCTCGTGGAGCTCGGCGATGAGCTTCAGCTCGATCGCCGCGACCCCGGTGACCTCGGCGCTCAGCTCCAGCAGCATGGCGGGCGGGACGGGCAGCATGGCCGCCGCTCCGATGCCGGCGCCGACGGTGGAGGTGCCGTTGGCGGCGCCCGAGATCAGCTTGTCGGCAAGCTGATCGGGGCCGAGGCCCGGGAACTGTGCGCGCAGGGTCGCGAGGTCCCGAACCGGAACGCGCGGTGCGTTCTCGATGATCCTGTCGGCGACGTGCAGGGCGGCGTCCCTGAGGCTTTCGCCGCCCTTGCGCATACCGCTCTTGACGGCTTGCAGCCGACGAGCCCCGGACCTCTGCCGGGACGCCTCGTCGGCCCCTGTGGCCGACGGCACCGCTATCGCGGTGCCGGAGGGCACGGCGGGTCCGCCGGGGGCTCCAGGACCCGTTTCCGGGTCCGTGGTGGCCACCTGCATCTCCGCCGATTCACCACGTTTCAGCAAGCGGCGCTTGCGGAACGGTGTCGAGCCAGCCACGGCCGACGCCTCTCAGTCGCAGTCGCGGCAGATCGGCTGACCGTTCTTCTCTCGTGCCAGCTGGCTGCGGTGGTGCACCAGGAAGCAGCTCATGCAGGTGAACTCGTCGGCCTGCTTGGGCAGGACCCGGACGGCCAGCTCCTCGTTGGAGAGGTCCGCACCGGGAAGCTCCAGGCTCTCGGCCGAGTCGAACTCGTCCATGTCGACGGACGAGGACGACTTCTCGTTCCGCCGTGCCTTCAGCTCTTCAATGCTGTCGTTGTCGACGTCATCGTCGGTCTTGCGTGGGGTGTCGTAGTCCGTTGCCATTGTTCGCTCTCCCCCTCTGGGTGTTAGCGGTGTCTCAGCGCACGTAACGCGCGAGAGGCCGGACTTGTGCCCGACCTGAGGCGGAGATTTTGCCTCACATCAAGGTCTGTTACTCAATCGACACCCAGCCGCACGCCTGAAGAGCCGATTGGCTGGGATGACGACCGGGACCGTACACGGTCCGGGGGCCGTCTTGCACAAACGCCACCCCGTGTATTTCCCGCCATTCAGGGGGCCGGAAACCCGGACTTCCCGGGCTTTCCGGCCTTCCCGGGGTCACTGAACGCACATGGCCGGACACTCGGCACTGTGATCGATCACACAGGAGCGGATGACTTCACAGAGCAATCATTCAGCCAACAGCGAACACGGGGCGGCGGTCTCACAGGGGAAGAGTGACACGCATCACGAGGCCACCGCCCTCCCGGGGCATCGCCTGGATCCTGCCGCCGTGTGCGCGCGCCACGGAGCGCGCGATCGACAGGCCGAGCCCGACACCCTTGTCGCTGCCCGTTCGCTCCGTACGCAGCCGTCTGAAGGGCTCGAAGAGGTTGTCCACCTCGTACGCGGGAACGACGGGACCCGTGTTCGACACCAGGAGCACCGCCTGGCCGTGCTGGGCCTCGGTCGTGACCTCGACCCAGCCACCCTCCGGCACGTTGTACCGGACGGCGTTCTGCACCAGGTTGAGGGCGATCCGCTCCAGCAGCACGCCGTTGCCCTGTACGACGGCCAGCGCGCGCTCGCCGCGGATCTCCACGCCCTTCGCCTCGGCCTCGCCGCGCACCTGGTCGACGGCGCGCGAGGCGACCTCCGCCAGGTCCACCGGCTTGCGCTCGACGATCTGGTTCTCGCTGCGGGCCAGCAGCAGCAGGCCCTCGACCAGCTGCTCGCTGCGCTCGTTGGTGGCGAGCAGGGTCTTCCCGAGCTGCTGGAGCTCGACCGGGGCCCCCGGATCGGAGAGGTGCACCTCCAGCAGGGTCCGGTTGATCGCGAGCGGCGTCCGCAGCTCGTGCGAGGCGTTCGCCACGAACCGCTGCTGGGCCGTGAAGGCACGCTCCAGCCGGTCGAGCATGTCGTCGAAGGTGTCGGCGAGCTCCTTGAGCTCGTCGTCCGGCCCGTCCAGCTCGATGCGCCGGGTCAGGTCGGAGCCCACGACCCGGCGCGCAGTCCGGGTGATCTTGCCCAGCGGCGAGAGCACCCGCCCGGCCATCGCGTAGCCGAAGGCGAAGGCGATGATGCTCAGCCCCAGGAGGGCCATCAGCGACCGGCTCAACAGGTCGTCCAGGGCGTGCCTTCGCTGTTCGAGGACGCACTGGTTGATCGCCGCGGTGAACTGGTCGAGCGGCTGGTTGAGGCCCGAGACCCCGGGGCAGGTGCTGCTGGTGACCCGGATGTCCCGGCCGTCGACGATCGTGTACGGGAGCCCGTTGCCCTCGCGCAGGGCCTGCGCCGCCAGCAGGTAGATGATCGACAGCAGCAGGATGCCGGCGATCAGGAACATCCCGCCGTACAGCAGCGTGAGGCGTATCCGGATGGTCGGCCTCAGCCAAGGGAAGGGACCCTCGGGCTGCTGGCCGGGGTCCCAGGTCGGTTTCGGTGGCGCCGGGGGTGGCGCCGGAGTCGTCGCCACCCGCGTCAGATCCGGTACCCGGAGCCAGGCACGGTCACGATGACCGGCGGCTCCCCCAGCTTGCGGCGCAGGGTCATGACGGTCACCCGCACCACGTTCGTGAAGGGATCGGTGTTCTCGTCCCATGCCTTCTCCAGCAGCTGCTCGGCGGAAACGACGGTCCCCTCGCTGCGCATGAGGACCTCCAGCACCGCGAACTCCTTCGGCGCCAGCTGCACCTCCTTGCCCTCGCGGAACACCTCGCGGCGGTTCGGGTCCAGCTTGATCCCGGCCCGCTCCAGCACGGGCGGCAGGGCGACGGTGGTGCGCCGCCCGAGCGCCCGTACGCGGGCGGTCAGCTCGGTGAAGGCGAAGGGCTTCGGCAGGTAGTCGTCCGCCCCCAGCTCCAGGCCCTCCACGCGGTCGCTGACGTCGCCGGAGGCGGTCAGCATCAGCACGCGGGTGGGCATGCCGAGCTCGACGATCTTGCGGCAGACGTCGTCACCGTGCACGAGCGGAAGGTCCCGGTCGAGCACGACCACGTCGTAGTCGTTCACTCCGACGCGTTCGAGGGCCGCGGCGCCGTCGTACACGACGTCCACGGCCATGGCCTCCCGGCGCAGTCCGGTGGCCACCGCATCGGCGAGCAGCTGCTCGTCCTCGACGACGAGTACGCGCACGTCGTTTCCTTCCTCCGAGCCCGTGAGGGCACACGTGTATTGCGTCGTCCATCCTGCCCGTTTCGCCGGTAAACCGGCTGTAAGGCGCCGCAGGGAGGGGGCGGACGGGGCGGAAGTGAGGATTGGCTCAGGTGGTGAGGTTTCCGGGCCCGGGAGGCTGGGGAGGACGACAGCACACCCCATCCACTCCCTGACGGCGGACAGCCACGTGCCGCCGCCGACCCACGAAGAGGGGGCGAACCCCATCATGGACGCATTCACCGCGGGTCTCCTGCAGCGCATCAGGGCCACGCAGTCGGACCTCAGGCAGGCCCGCGAGACGGGCGACGACTTCCTCGCGGAAGTGGAACAGGCGGAGCTGGAAGACCTCCAGCGCCTCGCCGCCGAGCACGGCGTAGCCGTGTCCGCCCCGGCCTGCTGACCCGAAGCACCATCCCGAACCCCGGCCGCCCCTCGGGCGGCCGGGGTTCGCGCATGTCCGGCCCCTGCCGCGCCGCTTCCGGGGCTCCGCCCCGGACCCCGCGCCTCAAACGCCGGTGGGGCTGGTATTGCCCTCCGGGCAGTCCGTTCCGCCGGACGGGCTGCAGCGGCAAAATCCAGCCTCGCCGGCGTTTGAGGCGCGGGGGTCCGGGGGCAGAGCCCCCGGCAGCGGCGCCGCAGGGGTCAGTCGTGCCAGGCCCCCGCCTCGTCCAGCAGCGGCTGCAGCGAGGCAAACACCGCCGGCGTGGCCGCGAGGACCAGCTCACCCGAAGCGGGCGACCCCGGCCGACCGCCCGTGAGGGCCCCCGCCTCGCGGGCGATCAGGTCCCCCGCCGCCAGGTCCCACGGGTTCAGCCCCCGCTCGTAGTACCCGTCCAGCCGCCCGGCGGCCACGTCGCACAGGTCCAGCGCCGCCGACCCGCCCCGCCGGATGTCCCGCACCAGCGGAATGACCCGCGCCGCGACCTCGGCCTGGCGGACCCGCCGGCTCTGGAGGTACCCGAAGCCGGTCCCGACCAGCGCCTGGTCCAGCGGCGCCGCCGCCCGGCACGCGAGCCGGGCGGAGCCCAGCCACGCCCCGCCGCCCAGCACCGCGTGGTACGTCTCGCCCCGCATCGGCGCGGCCACGACGCCGACCACCGTCTCGCCCTCGTACTCGGCCGCGATGGACACGCCCCAGCTCGGCAGCCCGTACAGGTAGTTGACGGTGCCGTCCAGCGGATCCACCACCCACCGCACCCCGCTCGTACCCGGGGTGTCCGCGCCCTCCTCGCCGAGCAGCCCGTCCTCGGGCCTCCGCTCCGCGAGGATCCCGGTGATCAGCTTCTCCGCCGCGATGTCCATCTCGGTCACCACGTCGATCGGGCTGCTCTTGGTCGCCGCCACCGAGAGGTCGGCCGGCCGGCCGTCGCGGAGCAGCGCCCCGGCCTGCCGGGCGGCCTCCAGACCCACGTCCAGCAGTTCGGCCTTCAGCTCTTCAGAGATCACGGTCCCGCTGCTCCTCTACGTCCCCTACGCGTACGGACTGTCCGCGCCCGCGGCCGCCGGCCGGGGCCCCCGCGCCGGGCAGCAGCCCACGGCGCACAGGTCGTGGCTGGCTCCGAGCAGCCCGAGCGCGCACCGCTCGACGGGCTCGCCCCGTTCGGCCGCGGCCCGCTCCAGCACGAGTTCCCGTACCGCCGCCGCGAACCGCGGGTCGGCGCCGACCGTCGCCGACCGGGCGATCGGCAGGCCCAGCTCGGCGGCCTTCGCGGTGGCCTCCGTGTCGAGGTCGTACAGGACCTCCATGTGGTCCGAGACGAAGCCGATCGGCACCATGACCGCCGCGGGGGCCCCGGCCTCGTGCAGGGCCTCCAGGTGGTCGCAGATGTCCGGCTCCAGCCACGGGATGTGCGGGGCGCCGCTGCGCGACTGGTAGACGAGCTCCCAGGGCAGTTCCGTGCCCGTCTCGGCCCGTACCGCGTCCGCGATCACCTTGGCGACGTCCAGGTGCTGCTTGACGTAGGCCCCGCCCTCGCCGTCCTGCGTGTGCTCCTCGACCGGGCCGGAGGCGTCGGCGGCCGCGGTGGGGATGGAGTGCGTGGTGAAGACCAGGCGGGCGCCGGCCCGGACCGCCTCCGGGAGGGACTCCAGCGAGGCGAGCACGCCGTCGATCATGGGCTGCACGAAGCCGGGGTGGTTGAAGTAGTGCCGCAGCTTGTCCACCTTCGGCAGCTCGGCCACGCCCTCCTCGGCGAGCGCGGCGAGCGCGTCGGCGAGGTTCTCGCGGTACTGCCGGCAGCCCGAGTACGAGGCGTACGCGCTGGTCGCGAGGACCGCGATGCGGCGGCGCCCGTCGGCTGCCATCTCCCGCATCACGTCGGTCAGGTACGGGGCCCAGTTGCGGTTGCCCCAGTAGACGGGCAGGTCCAGCCCGTGCTGGGCGAAGTCCTTGCGCAGCGCGTCCAGCAGCTCGCGGTTCTGGCCGTTGATGGGGCTGACGCCGCCGAAGCCGAAGTAGTGCTGCCCGACCTCCTTGAGCCGCTCGCGCGGGATGCCGCGGCCGCGTGTGACGTTCTCGAGGAACGGCACGACGTCGTCGGGTCCCTCGGGGCCGCCGAAGGACAGCAGCAGGAGGGCGTCATAGGGGGCGGCGGGCCCGCCGGCGGGCGGGAGGAGCTGGTCTGGCATGTGTCGAATCCTGCCACCCGGCGTCCCCGGGCGGGAACCGGCCCGGCCGTGACCCGCCCCGCAGCGCAGGTAAGGTGACCCTAAGTTCCGCGATCCGGAACCCCGCAGAAAGCTTCCCCATGCGTGCGCCCGGTCGGCGGTCGTAACCTGTATGGGCGAATGACGTCCCTTACGGAGGGCCCTTGCCCAGTCCCTACCACGCGATCTTCGCGGCCCCCGGCACCAAAGGATTCAGCGCGGCCGGCCTGATAGGCCGGCTGCCGATATCCATGGTCGGCGTCGGCATCCTCACGATGATCTCCGAGCTCACCGGCCGCTACGCCATGGCCAGCGCCCTCACCGGCACCCTGGCGCTCGCCGCCGCGGTGATCGGCCCGCAGGTCTCCCGCCTGGTGGACCAGTACGGGCAGCGCCGGGTCCTGCGGCCCGCCACCGTGATCTCGGTGGCGGCCGTGAGCGGACTGCTGGTGGCCGCCGCGAACGGGCTGCCGGACTGGACCCTCTTCGTCTTCGCCGCGATCGCGGGGTGCGTGCCGAGCGTGGGTTCGATGGTCCGCGCCCGCTGGACCGTGATCTACCGGGACTCGCCGCGCGAGCTGCACACCGCGTACTCCTTCGAGTCCGTGGTGGACGAGGTCTGCTTCATCTTCGGCCCGATCATCGCCATCGGCCTGTCCACCACCTGGTTCCCGGAGGCCGGCCCGCTCATCGCCGCCGTCTGCCTGATGGTCGGCGTCTGGCTGCTGACCGCGCAGCGCTCCACCGAGCCCGCGCCGCACCCCCGAGACGAGCACGGGGACTCCGCCTCGGCCCTGCGCTCCCCCGGCCTCCAGGTGCTCACGGCCACCTTCGTGGCGACCGGCGCGATCTTCGGCTCGATCGACGTGGCCACGCTGGCCTTCGCCGACGAGCAGGGCCACAAGTCCGCCGCCAGTTTCATCCTGGCCATCTGGGCGTTCGGTTCCTGTATCGCCGGAATCGTCTTCGGGCTGCTGCACCTCAAGGGCCGGACCGAACGCCGCTGGGTACTGGGCATCTGTGCGATGGCCGTGAGTATGATCCCCCTCCTACTGGCCGGGAACCTTCCGTTTCTGGCCGTGGCGCTCTTCGTCTCGGGCCTCGCCATCGCTCCCACGATGATCACCACGATGGCCCTGATCGAGGCGCACGTACCACGCGCGAAGCTGACCGAGGGCATGACCTGGATCAGCACCGGCCTCGCGGTCGGCGTCGCCGCCGGTTCGGCCGTGACCGGTCTGGTCATCGACGCCGCCGGGGCGCGCAGCGGGTACGTCGTCTCCATCTCGGCGGGGGTGGCCGCGGCGGCGGTTGCGTTCGCGGGATACCGCCGGCTGACGAGGCCGGCGCAAGGGGAGGAGCCTTCCAACGATGGCGACGGAGACAGCGGGGACAGCAGGGAAGAACGGACCGGCCGCCTGGCGTAACTGGGCGGGGAACGTCACGGCCACGCCCGCCCGCACCGTGACCCCGGCTTCGGTCGGGGAGCTCCAGGAGGCGGTCCGCAGGGCCGCGCAGGACGGTCTGCGGGTGAAGGCGGTCGGCACCGGCCACTCCTTCACCGCGGCCGCCGCGACCGACGGGGTGCTCGTACGGCCCCAGGCGCTCGCCGGGATCCGGGAGATCGACCGGGCCGCGGGCACGGTGACGGTGGCGGCGGGCACGGTCCTCAAGGACCTGAACGCGGCCCTGGCCGGGGAGGGCCTCTCCCTGACCAACATGGGCGACATCATGGAGCAGACGGTCTCCGGCGCCACGAGCACGGGCACGCACGGCACCGGCCGCGACTCGGGCTCCATCTCCGCCCAGATCCGCGGCCTGGAGCTGGTGACGGCGGCCGGCGAGATCCTCACCTGCTCGGAGAAGGAGAATCCGGAGGTCTTCGCGGCGGCCCGGCTCGGCATCGGGGCGCTCGGCATCGTCACCGCGATCACCTTCGCCGTGGAGCCGATCTTCTTCCTGACCGCCCGTGAGGAGCCCATGGGCTTCGACCGGGTGACGGCCGAGTTCGACCAGCACGTCGCGGAGAACGAGCACTTCGAGTTCTACTGGTTCCCGCACACCGGAAACTGCAACACCAAGCGCAACAACCGCAGCCAGGGCCCCGCCGCCCCGCCCGGACCGGTCAGCGCCTGGATCGAGGACGAGCTGCTGTCGAACGGCCTCTTCCAGGCCGTCAACTCCCTGGGCCGCGCGGTCCCGGCCACCATCCCCTCCATCGCCCGCGTCGCCAGCCGCGCCCTGTCGGCGCGCACCTACACCGACATCCCGTACAAGGTGTTCACCAGCCCGCGCCGGGTGCGCTTCGTGGAGATGGAGTACGCGGTCCCGCGCGAGCAGCTCGTCGAGACCCTGCGGGAGCTGCGCGCCATGGTCGACCGCTCGCGCCTGCGGATCAGTTTCCCGGTGGAGGTGCGGACGGCCCCGGCGGACGACATCACGCTGTCGACGGCCTCGGGGCGCGACTCGGCGTACATCGCGGTGCACATGTACAAGGGCACCCCGTACCAGGCCTACTTCACGGCGGCCGAGCGCATCTTCACGGCGCACGGCGGCCGTCCGCACTGGGGCAAGGTGCACACCCGCGACGCGGCGTACTTCGCGGAGGCCTACCCGCGGTTCGGCGAGTTCACCGCGCTGCGGGACCGCCTCGACCCGGACCGGGTGTTCGGCAACGACTACCTGCGGCGGGTCCTGGGGGACTGAGGGCTCCCGCCGCTACTGCCCCTGCCCCTGCCCCGCCGGCTGCGACGCGTCCCCGCTCGGGGCCGGTGTCGGGGTGGGCGTGGGCGTGGGCGTCGGGGTCTGCTTCGACGGGGAGGGGCCGGTGGTCGGGTCCCCGGAGTCCGAGGTGCTCGGTGCGGGGCTCGGGGTCCGGCCGCCACCGGTCGGGTCCGGGGAGTCCGGGTTGGTCCCGGTCCCCGGGGTCTGCCCGCCCTTCTCGCCCTTGCCGCCGCGCTCGCCCCCGGTGCCCGGTTCGTTCCCGGAGGGGGCGGGGCGCTCCTGGTTCACCTTGTGGGTGCCGCCGGAGAAGATGGTGGCGCCGTCGCTGCTGACGGAGGTTCCGGCGACGGCCTCGTACGTCCCCAGGGCGCCCAGGGAGATGGCGAAGGCGGCGCCCGCGGCCACCGCCGTGCGCTTCCAGCCCCGTACCCGGGTGCCGTGCACGGTCGCCTCGCCGAACTCTTCGGAGGGTGCGGGCACCGGCACCTGCCGGGACTTGGGGCGGGCGCTCTCGCGCAGCTGGTCTCCGGTGCGCCGGAAGAGGTGCTGGATGACGGGTCCGCCGGCGGTGGCGACCACGCTGACCACTCCCGCGCCGAGGATCGTTCCGTAGACGCCCATCTTGGAGGCCAGCAGGGCGGCCGCGACGGTGGCGAGGGAGCTGCCGGCCACCTGAGTCGCGCTCAGGTCCAGCTTCTTCTTCTCCGGCTTCCCCCGGTTCTCCGGGTTCTCCGGGTTCTCCGGTTCGACGTCGTGCGTAGCCTTCTGACCCATCGCCATCCCCTGCGCGTCCTGCCCCTCGCGTGTCCGAATCCCTCAGCGGTTACTGACTGCCGAGCGAAACGGAAAGTTCCGTTTCTGCGGATTGTGTGAAGCAAGACACCCCGAATCGGACACGGATGCAGGTCGGACCCGACGGAGGGCAGGCCAACTCCCGCCGTCCGGGAGAACTTCGGCGGCGCGGCGGTCCACCCAGGTGGCCCGAATGGAGTACTGTGGCGAGCCCTGGGGCCGTCCTTCCTTTCGGATGTCCGGACTCGGGAGAGGGGGCCGGCTGATGGAAAACGGCACTCGAAGACCGGTGATGCCGCGGTATCGCACGGGCTCCTGCTGCGCACAGTAATCACTCGGTCACTGTGCGTGCCCAACAGGTAACCGTGCCATAACGGCGATCAAGGGCGCATGCCCGACACGCCGGTTTAACTCGGCAAGGTTGTGGCAGGCTGCACCCGGGCAGGCCACACTCGACTAGCGGAAGCAGCGACGCACGTGACGTCGGCAGGCACCACCCGGGAGGTCCCCATGCCCGAACTGCGTGTCGTGGCCGTCTCCAATGACGGCACACGACTGGTGCTCAAGGCTGCGGACAGCACGGAGTACACGCTTCCGATCGATGAGCGGCTTCGGGCTGCCGTGCGCAACGACCGCGCGCGCCTGAACCAGATCGAGATCGAGGTCGAGAGCCACCTCCGCCCCCGCGACATCCAGGCCCGCATACGGGCCGGTGCCTCCGCGGAGGAGGTCGCTCAACTCGCCGGCATCCCCGTCGACCGCGTACGCCGCTTCGAGGGCCCCGTGCTCGCCGAGCGCGCGTTCATGGCCGAGCGGGCGCGCAAGACCCCGGTGCGCCGCCCCGGCGAGAACACCGGGCCGCAGCTCGGCGAGGCCGTGCAGGAGCGGCTGACCCTGCGCGGGGCCGAGAAGGAATCCGTCCAGTGGGACTCGTGGCGCCGCGACGACGGCACCTGGGAGGTCCTCCTCGTCTACCGGGTCGCTGGTGAGCCGCACTCGGCGAGCTGGACCTACGATCCGCCGCGCCGGCTGGTCGTGGCCGTGGACGACGAGGCCCGCTCCCTGATCGGCGAGGCGGAGGACCTGCCGGCGGCGCCGGAGCCGAGCTTCCCGTTCGTGCCGAGGATCGCGCGGCTGCCGCGCGACCGCCCGCTGGACCGCGCCCTCGACCGGCAGCTGGAGCGGCCCGCGCCGCCCCCGCCGGAACCGGAGGAGGAGCGCGACACGCTGACCAGCCTGCTGGAGGCCGTCCCGAGCTTCCGCGGCGACCTGGTGGTCCCGGAGCGCACCGATGCACCGGCCACCGAACCGGAGGTGGAGGAGCCCCCGGCCCCGGCCGCCTCGGCGGGCGCGGGAGCCGCGTACGCCGATGTGCTCATGCCCCGCACGGTGGCGGGCCACCGCGACCGCCTGACCGGCACCACCGACCGCCAGGCCGAGGCCGACGGGGTCCGGCCGGGCCGCCGCGCGGCGGTGCCCAGCTGGGACGAGATCGTCTTCGGCACGCGGCGCAAGAAGCAGGAGTAGCGCGGGAGCGCCATGGCAGTCGGACCGCCGCCGCCGGGGCAACCCGGCCGGCGGTCCGACTGCTGTGCGGGGGAGCAGCCGGGGCCGCCGACGGGCCGGTGCTACTGCGGGTCCGGCCCGGTGGCCACCGGGCGGGCCGGGTCCGAGGACCACTCCGACCAGCTGCCCGCGTACAGGTCGGCCTCGATGCCGGCCACCGCCAGGGCGAGGACCTCGTGCGCTCCGGAGACCCCCGAGCCGCAGTACACGCCGACCGCGGTGCCCTCCGAGGCGCCGAGCCCCTCGAAGCGGGCGCGCAGGGCGTCCGCCGGGCGGAAGCGGCCGTCCTCGGTCACGTTCTCACTGGTCGGGGCCGACACGGCGCCCGGGATGTGGCCGCCGACCGGGTCGATCGGCTCGACCTCGCCGCGGTACCGCTCCCCCGCCCGGGCGTCCAGCAGCAGCCCCGCCCGCGCCCGCGCGGCCGCGCCGTCCGCGTCCAGCAGCCCGACCGCGCCCACAGTTGGCTTGAAATCGCCCTCGACAGGAGTCACCTCGTCGGCCGATACCGCGCCCCCGTCCGCCGTCCACGCCGCCAGGCCCCCGTCCAGGACCCGCACGTTCGGGTGACCCGTCCAGCGGAGCAGCCACCACGCGCGGGCGGCCGCCCAGCCCTGGCCGCCGTCGTACACGACCACGGGCCCGTCGGAGGTGACGCCGGCCCGCCGCATCACCGCGCCGAAGGCCTCCGGGTCGGGGAGCGGGTGGCGGCCGCCGGCCCCGGGCGGACCTGCCAGTTCGCGGTCGAGGTCGACGTACACGGCGCCCGGCAGGTGCCCGGCCTCGTAGGCGGGCCGCTGGTCGGGGCCGCCCAGCTGCCAGCGGATGTCCAGCAGCACCGGCGGCCGGGAGCCGGCCAGCTCGGACTTCAGGTCGGCGGCGGAGAGGATCGCAGAATTCGCAGTCATGCGGGCCATCTTCCTCCCCGTCCGGCGCCCGCGTAACACGCCCGTCACCAGCCGGGCGCACCGATCCGGTCATCTCTGTCCCCGAGCCCCTCCAAGCGGCCCGGTCGGGGCGCGCCGGGCCCTTCGGAGTGGAAGCATCAGCACCGGATCGGCGACTCGACGGAGGAGACGGCTGACATGACCGAGGCAGCGGCAGCGACCCGGCACACCCCCGGCACCCCGTGCTGGGTGAGCCTCATGGTGCACGGCCTCGGGACGACCGAGGACTTCTACGCCGACCTGTTCGGCTGGGAGTACGTGCCCGGCCCCGAGCAACTGGGCCCGTACGTCCGGGCCGTACTGAACGGCCAGGAGGTGGCCGGGATCGGCGAGATGCCGCCGGACCGGCATCTTCCGGTGGCCTGGACCACGTACCTCGCCACCGACGACGCCGACGCGAGCGCCGAGGCGGTCCGCTCGTGCGGCGGCACGGTGGCGGTGGGCCCGCTGGACGGCGGCGATGCCGGGCGGGTGGCGATCTGCTCCGACCCGCTGGGCGCGATCTTCGGGCTGTGGCAGGCGCGGAGCCACATGGGCACCCAGCGGCCCGGCCCGCCCGGCACCCCGGTGTGGAACGAGCTGATCACCCAGGACACCTCGACGGTCGGCAAGTTCTACGAGCACGTCTTCGGCCACGAGGTGCAGACCCACGCCACGGGCCCCGACGACTTCGACTACCTCACCCTCCAGCTGGGCGGGCGCCCGGTGGCCGCCGTGCACGGGGTCGGCCGCTCGCTGCCGCACGACCGGGGCCCGCACTGGATGGCCTACTTCGAGGTCGAGGACACCGATGCGGCCGCCGCCCGGGTCGTGGAGCTCGGCGGGCGCGTCGTCGAACCGCCCCGCGAGGGCATCAAGGGGCGGGTGGCCACGGTCGCGGATCCGGAGGGCGCGGTGTTCACCGTCGTGGCCTCGCGGCGCGGGGACTGACCCGCACCACGAGCCCCTCGGTACGTCCGCTCACACCTTGCCGAGGGCCGCCGCGCCGAAGGAGACGTCGAAGCGGTCGCACCAGATGGTGACGCTGCCGTAGTCGCCGGGGTTCACGCCGGCCGGGATCTCGTAGTTCTGGTCGCCCTTGTTGCCCTTGAGCTTGCCGAGGCTGACGTACTTGCCGTCGTCGAAGACGCGCCAGCCGGCCACACCCTCCTTGACGGGTGCGTCGGTGAGCCAGACGCGCAGGTCCGGGCCGTTGCTGGTGTCCAGGTTCTCCAGGCGCAGGGTGTGGGAGCCGTCGGCGAGCCGGACGAGCTTCACCGTGCCGGTGGTCGTGTGCTCGTGGCTGATCAGACTGCCCTGCGCGATGGTCAGCGGCCCGGCGGCCGCGCCGGAGGGTGCCGTGCGGGGCGTCCCGGCGGCGGCCGAGGCCGCGGGGGCCGCCGGGGCGGACGGCAGCGCCTCGTGGACGGTGTCGTCCTGCCAGAGCTTCCACGGCTGGAACCAGTACAGCCCGGCTCCCAGCACCACCACCGCCACGATTGCCGCGGCCACCACGACCGGGCCGCGCCGCCGCCCCGTACCTGCCATCACGTGTGCCTCTTCCTCGCTGGTCTGCGTACTTCGCATTCAACGCGGCGCACCCGGCGCACGCCATGCCCTCCCTCATGACGAAAGGCTTACGCCGTCACGATGCGGGCTGGGAAATGATCAATAGAATGATATTTGTCCGTTTCGTCATCTCGGGAAGGCGGCTCACTCATGTCCACTGGCCTTGTGCCCGACACGGTCGGCCCGGTGGATGTCGCCGTGGTCGCCTTCGAAGGCAACCAGTTCAACGGCGACGTCGCCCCGGCCCTGCGCGAACTGCAGGAGAGCGGGGTCGTGCGGATCCTCGACCTGACGTTCGTGAGCAAGGGACCGGACGGCTCCGTCACCGTGGTGGAGCTCGACGACGCCGCGGTGGACGAGGCGTTCCGCCGGGTCACCGGGGAGGCCTTCGACCTGCTCAGCGACGAGGACCTCGGCATCGTCGCCGAAGGCCTGCCGGCGAACTCGTCGGCGCTGATCTTGGCGTGGGAGAACGCCTGGGCGTCGCGGCTGACCACGGCGATGCGGGAGTCCGGCGGGCAGCTCGTCTTCATGGAGCGGATCCCGCGGAGCGACGTCGTACGGGCGATCGAAGCCCTGAACCAGGAGGGTTGAGCCGTGGTGTTGGGTCGGAGGATGGGACGGCCGGGGCTGCTGGGCACGATGGCGCGCACGGCCGTCGTGGCGGGCACGGCCACCGCCGTGTCGGGCCGGGTGCAGCGCAAGGCCGCGGAGCGCGCGGAGCAGAAGGAATTGGCCGCCGAGGCCCAGCAGCAGCAACTGGTGGACCAGGCCGCCGCCCAGGCGGCGGCCCCTCCCCCGCCCCAGGCGGCGCCCGCGGCGCCGGCCGCGAGCGACCGGATCACCCAGCTCACCCAATTGGCGGAACTGAAGGCGCAGGGCATCCTTTCGGAGGCCGAGTTCGCGGCGGAGAAGGCCCGCATCCTCGGCGGCCCGTGACGAAGGGCCGACCCGGCTGACCGCGCCCGCCGGCCGGGCCGGTCAGCCGGGCCTGCCGGACGGCGACGGCCGCTGGGCGCGGGTGATCAGGACCAGGCCGAAGAGCAGCCCCACCGCGCCCGGCATGATGAAGAGGCTCTGGTACGAGGAACCGGCCGGCAGCAGACCGGCCGACTGGACGCCCAGCGCGGCCGCGATCAGCAGCTGCGCCCAGCCGAACAGCCGCGTCCGGACGATGTGTTTGCGCTGCCGGGGCAGCAGCCATCCCGAGGTGAGCGCGGCGGTACCCGCGACCGCCAGGAGCAGTGCCACGACAGCCATCGGTATGAAGAAGTAGACAGCGGATCCCATGGCGGGATTCTCCCTCCTCCACGCGGTGTTCAGGAGTCGGGGTCCGTCAACGAGGTGTCAAGATCCCCGGCGGGAGCGCGCCAGGCGAACCAGGAGGGGAACGCGGCGACGAGCTCGGGGTCGCCGTCGATCCGGACGTGCCCGGACCGGCGCGCGGCCGCCAGCGTGGCGGTGCCCGCCACCACCCGGTGCAGCTCGGCCAGATCGGCGCTCACCCACACGTCGACCTCGTAACCGGGGTGCACGCGGCAGGCGCTGACATCGTCCCCGGGCGACAGGACGAGCCACACGTGCTCGTCGGGCACCCCTTCGAGCCGCAGCGCGAACTCCACGACCACCCGCACCCGGGGCAGCGCCCCGGAGCGCACGAACTGCCTCAGCCGCCACAACACCCAGCCGCCGTCCAGCTGTTCGCGCGTGGGATCGCCGAAGGACCAGCGGCGCGCCCAGTCGCCGAGCTGCCAGACGAGCGGTTCGAGGGCGGCGCCGGCGGGCGTCAGGCGGTACGCGGGGCGGCCGTCGGCGTCCAGGGCGCGCATGATCAGCCCGTGGGCCCGCATCCGGCGCAGGCGCGCCGACAACAGGCTGCGGCTGATGCCGGGCAGCCCGCGGTGGATGTCGTTGAACCGCTCGGAGCCCAGCAGCAGCTCGCGCAGTACGAGCAGCGTCCACCGGTCGCCGACCGCGTCGACCCCCGCCGTGACCGGGCAGTACTCGATCCCCCGCCGCATCCCCGCCCCCTCCGCTCGGCCCCGACCGGTCCATTTCTTGTACCGGCGCCGCGCGGACCGAGCATAGGAGGCTCGGTCCGTGACCACTTCGTCAGCCACCTCCACCTGGGCCGCGGGCGACTACCCCGCGATGGCCCGCCGGCTCGCCCCGGCCGCCGAGCGGGCCGTCGCGGCCGCCGAGCCGGGCCCCGGCACGACCGTCCTCGACGTGGGCTGCGGCACCGGCAACGCCGCGCTCGCCGCAGCCCTCACCGGCGCGGCCGTCACCGCGGCCGACCCGACGCCGCAGCTCCTCGCGATCGCCGCCCGGCGGGCACGGGAGGCGGACCTCCCGATCGCCTTCCAGACCGCGGACGCCGATCACCTCACCGGCACGTACGACCGCGTCCTGACCGTCTTCGGAGCCATGTACGCCCCCGACGCGGCCCGGGCCGCCGACGCCCTCGCCCGCTGCTGCGCCCCGGGCGGGCGGATCGTGACGGCCGCCTGGACACCGGACGGCTTCATGGCCGCCGCCAACCGCGCCATGGGCGCGTACCTCCCGCCCCCGCCCGCCGGCGCGCAGCCGCCGACCCGCTGGGGGGACGAGGCGTTCCTGCGCGGCCTGTTCCCGGGCCACGCGGTCACCACGACCACCGAGCGCGTCCGCTTCACGTTCGACTCACCGCTCGCGGCGGCCGAGTTCTGGGTCCGTACGGCAGGACACGTCCAGGCCGAACGCGCCCGCCTCCAGGCCGAGGGCGCGTGGCCGGCGCTGCACCACGACCTCGCGGCGGTGTTCACCGAGTGGAACCGGGCCGCCGGCCCGGGCACGGATCCGGACGTACGGGTCGATGCGGCGTACCTGCTCGCGGTGGTCCGACCGGTCCCGGACGCGGTCAGGCGTGGTTGACCGGGAGGACGTCCGGGGAGAGGGCGCCCGCGTGGGCCGCGGCGCTCGTTCCGGTGGTCTCGCTACGCCACGGCCCCGAAGGCGGAGAAGTGACCGCCCTGATCACCGGAGCCACCGAGGGCATCGGCCGCGCCTTCGCCCGCGCGCTCGCCTCCGAGGGTCGAACCATCACCGCCGTCGCCCGCACCGAGCAGCGCCTGCAAGCCCTCATGACCGAACTCGGCCCAGGCGGACACGACTACCTCGTGGCCGACCTCACCACCCCCGAAGGAGTGCGCACCGTCGCGGACGCATTGAAAGCCACCCCCTACGACCTACTGATCAACAATGCCGGCCTCTCCCTCTCCGGCCCCTTCGCCTGCACCCCACTCGACCAGGCGATGCCCCTGCTCCGCCTGAACTGCGAGGCGGTCGTCACCCTCGCCCACGCCTTCCTCGCCACCGCCCGCCCCGGAGCTGCCCTGGTCAACGTCGCTTCCACCCTCGCCTCCGCCCCGAAGCCCGGCCAAGCCGTCTACAGCGCGACCAAAGCGTTCGTCACGTCCCTCTCCGAGGCGCTCTGGTACGAACAAAGGCCGCGCGGCGTCCATGTGATGGCCCTCTGCCCCGGCCCGACGGCCACCCGCCCCGGCCTCCACGCCGACACCCCGACCGCCTTGGTCCAGACCCCCGAGGCCGTCGTCACCAGCGCCCTCGCCGGCCTCCGCCGACGCCGCCGGCCCGTCGTCGTCCCCGGCCGGGCGAACACCCTGCTCGCCGCGGTCGCCCGGATCCTCCCGCGTACGACAGCCGTCTCCCTCCTCGCCGATCATGAGGCCCCGCATGACAAATGATCAGCCTGGCCGTCGGGCGACCTCAAGCGGCGGATCGTGAAGGGGCCGTCAGGAGGTCGTCCAACGCTTCCGCAGAGGATGGTCAGGCGTGGTTGACGGGGAGGACGTCCGGGGAGAGGGCGCCCGCGTGGGCCGCGGCGCTCGTCATCCGCTTGCGGTGGTGGCGGCGGCAGAAGACCTCGACCTGGAGCTGCTCCAGGCGGTCCGCCAGCTCGATCAGGCGCTGCGAGCCCGGGAAGAGCTTCGTGCGGAAGTCGGTGGTGATGCCGAAGGCGAAGACGTCCAGCACGAGGTCGTCCACGATCACGTAGTCCGCCTTGCCGCCCTTCGAGAGCTGGTCGACCAGGTGGGCATACAGGTCCATGCCTTCCGGCGCCTCGACCGCCTCCGTCACCAGCCCGAGGCGGGAGGACAACTTGCCCTCGCCCGCCCGGTCGTCGCGGGTGAAGATCACGCCCTGGAGCCCCCGGTCGTCACGGTTGTGGGCGATCTGGAGCGCCAGGGTCCTTGCGCTTGGGCATCCACCATTTGTGAGGAGCGAGCGTCGCTACGTCACCGCCCCCGCCGACCGTGGCCTCGGCACCCCCGCACCGACTGGCGCAGAGACTTGATATTGACCCCAAGCTCCCTTCGCGACTGAGTTGACGGTCCGTCCGCTGGACCGTCCCAGCTCGACCGCGTCCCGCTTGAACTCCTGCGAATACCGGGCCACACCCACCACGACACCTCCACCTCGGATCCCGTGATCCGATCTTCAAGGGATGTCCATAAACGGGGGTAAACCCTGAGAAACACGTCACCCGTCGGGAAGGTCCGTCTACTGGAAGCTGAGACGGTGCGGATGCGTAGGGGTGGCGGGGCAGGTGTGAACGCGCATGAGGCCGCGGCCGAGGTAGACGCCGGTCGGGTCACTGATCCGGTTATCCGGTACGAAGTCCTGGTCCTCCAGCGGGATCCAGCTCTCCGAGGCTCCGTCCCATTCACTGACGGCCACGGTGAGCAAGGGAGGCATGGGCGCTCCGCAGACTCCGCAAGCGATGTGCGCCGGGTCGGTGAGGTGCCACGAGGCGAAGCCGCCGACCTTCCAACCGGGCGCGATGGACAGATCGCCCCGGTAGGTGACCTCGTCATCCTCATCCGCGCGGGCGGCGCCCATGGCAGCCTCGTACTCCTCGTACGTGTCGAAGCTGGAGGGGGCGGAGGAGTCGAAGGCGTCATCGTCCTCTTCCTCGTCTCCCACTTCCCACATTTCGATGGCCTCCTGAAGGTCCTCATCCAGGAGACCTTCGTACTCGTGCTCCACCACGCGTTCGGGGTGGAGCACACACGTGTTCAGGACGCATTCGGCCCTGCCCACCACCACAGGCTCCGGGATCACGGCAAGGACTTCGTCCACGTCCTGGGAGCACCGCCACTTCAGCACGACGTCGATGGTCCGGTCGGGACCGTGCACTTCGAAGGGACACCACAGGACCTGGAGCAGGTCACAGCCGTCCGGTCCGGTGAGGTCGGGGATGTCACGGGCGAAGAGCTGTGCGACGGCGAGCAGTGGAATCGGGTCCGCGTCGCCGATCTGCGGGGCGTGCGGTCCGGGCTGGAGGGTGTCCAAGACCTCGCGTTCCGCGCCCGTAGGACCCGACCTGGGATCGCGGTGCCATGCCGCGTCGAGAATCCGCCGCTGGAGGCGCACGTCCGACAGACGGTGCCCGCTGCCTTTGGGGTGCACCGCGGTACACACAGGCCACGGCTCGCCGACGGGCCACAGGAACGGGCCGGCTACCGAACTGTCGTCGGCTTTCGGGGAGCCGTGGCGCGGGTGGAGGCGGGTGCTGGTACGGCGGTAGTCGGCGAGTGCGGGGAACAATGCCTCGGCGTCGACCGGGCGGGGCGGGGTGGTGCGGGTCATGCGATCCTCACGTGGGTCTCGGGGTCGGCGCTACACGCCAATTCTGACGCCGGGGAGACGGCGACCATGGGCCCGGTGAACGTCACGGCGTGGCTGTAGCCGTTGACCGGCGGGGCGCCGTCGGGTCGGATGTAGTGCTGCATCATGCCTCCTGAACTCGGGCGGTGATCACGCCGGGGCTGGTAGTGGATCCTTGGGCTCCGCCGTTTGTGGTCGCGTCGGTCATCGGCGGGAGCCGGTCGTCGCGCGGTCGCGCCAGGCCGGGGCGACGGCGGTGAGCATCAGCGCGGCAGTGAGGGCGAAGGCCACTGGGTAGCCCGTCCGGTCTGCCAGCACCCCGAACCCGACGGCGCCGACGCCCATGCCCGCGTCGTAGGCGAAGTTCCACAGGGCGCTGACCGTGCCGTAGCCCGAGGCGGGGACGCGCGCGTACATCAGCGTCAGGGTGGCGTTCTGGGTGACCCCGAATCCGACCCCGAACAGGGCCACGCCGGCGACCACGGCGACCGGGCTGTGCGTCAGAGAGATGAGGAGCGTTCCTGCGGCCGAGGCGGCCAGGCCGGGTAGGACGAGTCCGGCCGGTCCGTGCCGGTCACCGTGTCGGCCCGCGACCCAGCGGGCCGCGGTTGATGCCGCGGGCTGGACGAACAGGGCCACGGCGAGGAGTCCTGTGGCTGCCGCCGGAACGACGAGGGGGAGGAAGGTGACGATGATTCCCGCAGCGAGCGTGGTAGCCGAAAAGACGACGGCGGGACGCAGAAGGGCGGCCGTCCGGAACCCGGCCAGCACCCCGATCGACCCTCCCGAGGTCAGCTCGCGATCCGGGAGGCCCGGCACCGAGACGATCGCGGCCAGAGCGGCCAGGGCTCCGGCGATGCAGACCGGTGCGTACCCCACGTGCGCGACCAGCCACACACCCAGCGGCAGGGCCACCAGCGACGGCACCCCGGACACGATGCCGACCAGAGCCAGCCCCTCACCACGGCGCTCGGGCGGGATCATCGACGCCGTCAAAGCGCCACCCGCGACGACCGTGAACGCGAAGCCCAGACCGCGCACGGCACAGACCACCACGATCCACACCGTGCTACCGGAAGCGGTCAGCACGAGCGCGGGCGCACCGAGGAGAACCAGCCCTGTCACCAGCACCAGGCGGTAGCCGAAGCGGGCGACGAACCGGGGAGTGGCCAGCCCGCCTCCGACCGTCGCCAGCATCAGCGCGCCCGTGGCCAGTCCCGCGGCACTGCCGCCTCCGGACGCCTCGGCATAGAGGGGGACGACCGACAGCAGAAGGTAGAAGCTCGTCGAGGCACCGATGATCGAGACGAAACGCAGCAGCAGGGGCCGCGTCACCAGCGGCGGCCTCGAACCGGCCCCCTGACCGGGACAGCGGCGAGCCACTGCGGTCGCAGCTGGAACTCCGACTGCGGGACGCGATCCGGACCGGCCGGCTGCAGATCGGCGAACGGCTGCCGTCCTCCCGTGAACTCGCCCGGACGCTCGGGCTGTCGCGCGGGCTGGTGCAGGACTGCTACGCCCAGCTCCAGGCAGAGGGATACCTCGTGACACGCGCCGGCTCCGCGACCCGGGTCGCGGCCGGCGCAGGCGTACCGCTGGCGCCCGCGCCACCGCTCCCGGCACCTCCACCTCTGGTGGCCGACTTCAAATGGGGCGTCCCGGACCTGAGCAGCTTCCCGATCACCGACTGGCTGTGGGCCACGCGCGAGGCGGCACGCGCCATGCCGACAGCTGCGCTCGACTACGGTGACCCGCGCGGCAGCGCCGTACTGCGCGAGGTCATGGCCGGATATCTGCGGCGGGTGCGCGCCGCCGCCGCGGATCCGGAACGGATCGTGATCTGCTCCGGCTACGCGCAGGGCCTCGGTCTGGCCCTTCACGCCCTGGCCCGGACAGGTGTCCGCACGGTGGCGTACGAGGACCCGGGCTCACCGGCCACGATCGCCTCGGCCGCCGCCTCGGCCGGCCTGTCTGCGATCCCGGTGCCGGTCGACGAACGCGGCATCGACGTGCAGGCGCTCGCCGCGACCGACGCCCGCGCCGTCGTCGTGACCCCCGCGCACCAGTGGCCGACCGGTGTGGCCCTGGCACCCGAGCGGCGGCTCTCACTGATCGAGTGGGCCAGGTGCCGGGACGCCGTAGTCATCGAGGACGACTACGACGCCGAATTCCGGTATGACCGGGAGCCGGTGGGCGCCCTGCAAGGACTCGCTGCCGACCACGTGATCTCCATAGGCACCGTCAGCAAATCCCTCGCACCCGCGCTGCGCATCGGATGGATGCTGTGCCCGCCCGCGCTCACCGAGCAGATCACCGAGCACAAGCAGCTGAGCGACCGCGGGTCGCCGACACTCGACCAGCTCGCCCTCGCGCGAATGATCGAGTCCGGCCGCTTCGACCGGCACCTGCGCCGGATGCGGACGGTCTACGCGGCACGGCGCACCACCCTGGTGGCAGCGCTCGCCGAACACGCCCCCGAGGTCAGGGTGACCGGCCTGGCGGCCGGCTTCCATGCGATCGCGCATCTCGACGGATCGGCCCGGGAGCAGGACGTCATCGCCGCCGCCCACGCCCGCTCCGTGGGCCTCTGCGGAATGAGCACCTGCCGCTCCTCGCGTGCGACAGCGCCGGCACAGCTGGTCCTGGGGTTCGGCAACGTCGGCGAACGCTCCATCACAGCAGGCATCACGGCGGTCGGCGGCCTGCTCAGGGGCCGGTAGCCCACGTCACGGTCCGTCCCGGGGACCGTCAGGCGCCGTTGACCGGGAGGACGTCCGGGGAGAGGGCGCTCGCGTGGGCTGCGGCGCTCGTCATGCGCTTGCGGTGGTGGCGGCGGCAGAGGACCTCGTAGCCGATCTCCTCCGCCGGGCGGTTCACGTCGCCCACCACGACCTGGGCGCCTTCGACCACCATTTCGCCGCCCACCGTGCGGGCGTTGTGCGTCGCGCGGGCCCCGCACCAGCACAGGGCCTCGACCTGGAGCTGCTCCAAGCGGTCCGCCAGCTCGATCAGGCGCTGCGAGCCGGGGAAGAGCTTGGTGCGGAAGTCCGTGGTGATGCCGAATGCGAAGACGTCCATGTCCAGGTCGTCCACGATGCGGGCCAGCTGGTCGATCTGCTCGGGGGCGAGGAACTGCGCCTCGTCCACGATCACGTAGTCCGCCTTGCCGCCCTTGGAGAGCTGGCCGACGAGGTACGCGTAGAGGTCCATGCCCTCCGGCGCCTCGACCGCCTCCGTCACCAGGCCCAGCCGGGACGACAGCTTGCCCTCGCCCGCGCGGTCGTCCCGCGTGAAGATCACGCCCTGAAGACCCCGCGCATCGCGGTTATGGGCGATCTGGAGCGCCAGAGTCCCTTTGCTCGACCATCCACCATGTCCGGGTCCGCCATCCCCTGCCGGCGGGACCGCATCCAGCACTCCGCGACCACGTGTCGACCTTGCCGTGCCCGCGACAGGCACTCCACCACACATGCGTAGAGGTCCAGCGCCGGGGTTGCCTCCAGGCTCACGGAGACGAAGGGGAGGTCTCTTTGCGGAGGGGGTCTGGGACCGGGTCGCCGGAGAGGCGGACCGTGCTGAGGATGCGCATGACCAGGTCGTCGCGGACGGCCCCCTGGACGCCCGACCGGCCGTAGAAGTCCCAGGCGACGAAGTCGCCCTTGGAATTCTTGAAGCCGAAGGCGATCGCCCAGCCGTCCCCCGCGCACTTGTGGTCCTTCTTGGCGCCCTCGGTGCGGGCCTTCACGTAACTCCCCTTGACCCCGGCCTTGGTTGTGTAGGCCACCGGCTTGTCCCACTTGACGACCTCCTTGTCCGGGGATGCGAACGCGGAGTATGCCCAGGCCGTCGCCGTCTTCTCGGCGACCTCGTCGGTGGTCTTTGCGCCGTCGGCGCCCTTGGTACCGGTGGACGCGAGCGCGATGTCGTTGACGTAGCCGTCGCCGTTGGCATCCAGACTGCACCACTTCTTCTTGAAGAAGGCGGGCGCGGTGTGCCCGATCACCGGCTTGTCGGGGTCCTTGTCGTCCGAGAAGCCGCTGAAGATCTGCGGCTCCAGGACCTCCCAGTCCGGCGGTACGTCGAAGGCGGTGCCGTGCGCCGGATTCACCACGACCTTCCAGCCCTTGACCGTCGACTTCACGGTGCCCGGGGCGCCCGAGGACACGGAGCCGGACGGGGAACCGGAGGCGGGTGCAGTGGAAGCCGGCCCCCCGGCGCCGTCCGCCCTGTCGCCGTCCCGGAAGAGGACCGCGGCGGTCACCGCGACGGCCACCCCCGCAGCCACCGTCACCGACATTGCCACGACGGCCTTACGCCGGGGCGCGGAACGCGGCGCCGGTCCGGGAGGCGGAGTCGGCGCGCCGGGCGGGTACTGCTGGTGCGTACCGGGCGTGGCGCCCTGCCAAGGTTGGCCGAATACGCCAGGTCCGTAGGGGCCGGTCTGGGCGCCCTGCTGTCCGGGAACCGGCTGCCGGTAAGGGTTCTGCCCCGGGTTCTGCCTGCTCTGGTCCCCATCGGGCGTCTGCTGTCCTGGCCACATGGCGCGCAACAATAGGGCGGTGGCCGCCGCTCGTCACGCTTCGGGGGCGGGGAGGGCGCGGATCCGGCCACCCTTCCCGCCGGGGTCCCGCGACCTACTTCCCGAAGGACAGCAGGGAGTGGTCCACCTTCTTCGGCTCCGGGCTGCGTACGGACCCGTTGAGCAGGAAGACGCGTCCCTCGACCCAGGCCAGCCGGACGCTGGAGGTGTAGAAGGCGGATTCGGGCCCCTTGGCGATCTTCGGGCTCTGCAGGAATATCTCGGGCCGGCCTCCGCCCGTCGGGATGGCCGCCATCGCCGCGGACAGGCCCTTGTCCGTGTCGACGTAGACGACGACCTTCCCGTCCTCGATGGCCAGCGGGAACATGACGCGGCCGTCGGGGCCCGTCGTGCGCCACTTCACCTGACCGGTGTTGAGGTCGACCGCGATCACCTCGTCGGGCTTGTCGACGTCCAGCGGGTACTTGGCGTCGGGTGTGCCGCCCGCGATGTAGAGGTTGTCCGCGTCGGCCACCGCCGCGTTGCAGTCGTGCAGGTCGCCGCTGCCGCTGCCCCAGCCGTTGCACCGCTTGCTGACCCCGAAGGCGGCATTGGTCTGCGAGCGGACCTTGCCGTCGGCGGCGAAGGCCGTGATGTTCCAGACCTTCTCCTGCGTGTTGTAGGTGCTGACGACGAGCGGGTCCACGGACAGGATCTGGCCGAGGTTCGAGCCCTTCGCGTACTGGTGGCTCCACTTGGCAGCGCCAGTCGCCGGGTCGATCTCCTCGATCACCGACTGGCGGTCGGCCGAGTCCTGGCCGAAGCAGTCGCGTACGAGCATCAGCCTGGCGGCGGCGCCGCCGACCGTCGCGGGGGCGCAGCCGCTGCTCGGCGTACCGAAGAGTTTGTGCCCGTCGGTGACCGAGAAACCGCTCACGACCGCGGCACGCGCCACCGCGACGGTGTCCCCTGAGATGGCCAGCCGCAACTCCAGAGCCTGGTCGAAGACCTTCTCCTTCGGTATCTCCAGCTTCCAGCCCGCCTGGCCCGTGGCGAGGTCGACCTGCTGGAGGTGGGTGCACTGGGAGGTCGCACTGTCCTTCTCTCGCACCCCGACGACGATCTTCCCGTTCGGGGCGGGACTCTCCGGGATCCCGCACAGCGGCGTGGCGAGGGGAAGCCTCCACCTCTCCTTGCCATCGGTCGCGGTGTAGGCGGTGACCTCCTTGTACATCGCCTTGATCACGGCGTCCCCCACGCGCCAGGGGCCGTGCTGCGAGGCACCAGAGCCGGCCAGTTCGGTCCGGTTCGACACCAGCCAGACCCGGCCCTCGCCCGGCTGAATCCCGGCGTTGGGGTCGAAGACGAACGGGGGGCCGCCGGGACCCTGACCGTCTCCCTGGTCCACGGACGCGGACGCGGCAGGGGCGGCGGCGACGCCGGAGCCATCGCGCAGGAGGATGTACGAGCCGCCGCCGAGGGCGAGCAGGGCCGCGACCAGGGCCGCCACCACCACGCCGGTCCTGCCCCGCAGGCCGCGGCGGGGCGGGCGTACGAAGTCCGCCGCCTGCACCGGCGGTTGCGCGTAGGGATTGCCCGGCGCGGGCCCCGATCCGGGCTGTGGCGTCCGGTAGACCGAGCCGTAGCCCGGCTGGACTGCCCGCGGTTGCTGATCAGGGCCCGGCAGTTCGTCGAAGTCGCGACGGATCATGGGGTCAGTGTGGCTGGCAGGACGGCCGAACCGGGATACTTTTTTAGACTACTTCCCGTCACCGTGCCCGGCTCCGGCCCTGGTTCCCCGGCACCTGTACCCGCCAGGTGCGGGCGGGCTCACCCAAGTCGACAGCGTCTCCCTCGCGCACGCCGCGTTCGGGCTCACCCTCTCAAGCGTGGTTGACCGGGAGGACGTCCGGGGAGAGGGCGCCCGCGTGGGCTGCGGCCGAGGTCATGCGCTTGCGGTGGTGGCGGCGGCACAGGACCTCGTAGCCGATCTCCGCCGCCGGGCGGTTCACGTCACCGACCACGACCTGGGCGCCCTCGACGACCATCTCGCCGCCCACGGTACGGGCGTTGTGGGTGGCGCGGGCGCCGCACCAGCACAGGGCTTCCACCTGGAGCTGTTCCAGGCGGTCCGCCAGCTCGATCAGGCGCTGCGAGCCCGGGAAGAGCTTCGTACGGAAGTCCGTGGTGATGCCGAACGCGAAGACATCCATGTCCAGGTCGTCGACGATGCGGGCCAGTTGGTCGATCTGGTCCGGCGTCAGGAACTGCGCCTCGTCCACGATCACGTAGTCCGCCTTGCCGCCCGCCGACAGCTCACGAACCAGGTACGCGTACACATCCATCATGTCCGTCACCTCGACCGCGTCCGTCACCAGGCCCAAGCGCGAGGACAGCTTGCCCTCGCCCGCCCGGTCCTGACGCGTGAAGATCACACCGACCAGACCACGAGCCGAACGGTTGTGCGAAATTTGCAGCGCCAGAGTCCTTTTACTTGGGCATTCGCCATCAACCCATGGCATGGACGGCATGACTCCGCGTGTTCTCGGCTCTCTGTCGACACGGTCGATTCGACCGCCACCCCCAGCCGACGGGACCACATCCAGCACTGGGTCGAAGCCCCTGGCACGACGCGCTGAGAGCAGGCACCTTCTAAGCACTTGGCCGCAGGACCGAGCCGTGTAAGAGGTCCAACTACCCGGCCTTGGGGGAACTTCATGCGTCACCGTCCCCCCGGCCCAGCCCACCGGCACGCGCGCCGCTGTGTCTGTTTAGGGGAGCTTCAGTATCGGTGTCCCCCAAACCGTCATACGGCGATGAGCCCCGACGTGGCCAGCTCTCGCAGGTCCGCCGTCTCCGGTCGGCCTCCCACCCGCTCGTAAATGCTCAGCGCCTCGCTCCAGCACACCCTGGCCTCTTCGTTCCGTCCGAGGCGGTCCCAGGCCCGGCCCAGCACGGTGAGGACACCGGCCCGGCGCCGCTCGCCTCCGATACTGCCCAGGGCGAGGGCGCGTTCCGCGTGCAGTGCGGCGGCTTCGTACCGGCGGGCGGCGAGGTGGGCTTCGGCGATCCGGAAATTGGTCATTCCCTCCCACAGCCGCTGTTGGTGCTCTTGGAAGAGCGTCAGCGCCTTGGACAGTTCCTCGAGCGCCTCGGCCGGGCGGTCGGCCTGGGTGAGCGCGATGCCCAGCGCGTAGCGGCAGTTGGCCTCCCGCAAGGTGAGGCCCATGGCGCTGAAGATGGCCAGTGCCCGGCGGGCAGGCTCGATGCCGTCGGATGGCCCGCCCATGTCCACGCGGACCCGGGAGAGGATGCTCAGGGCGCCGGCCTCGCCGAGCCGGTTCCCGTCGGCGCGGTACGCCGCGAGCGCCTCGGTCAGGAACCGTTCGGCCTCCGCATGCCGGTTCTGGTAGGCCGCGATGACCCCACGGTCGTGCAGACCCGCCCCCACCGGCAGCGGATCGCCGCTGGCGCGGGCCAGCTCCACCGCGATCCGCGCCTCCTGGTCGGCCTGCTCGAACCGCCCAGATGTCAGGAGCAGCGAGGTGTAGGCGATCCGGGCACGGGCCTCCGCGCGCGCGTCGCCCGCCGCCCGCGCCGCTTCCCGTACGGCCGTGGCGGTGGTCTCGTACTGGCTCGCGTCCGCTCCCGCGTCGGCCAGGTCCTTCGCCGCCCACAGGAGGTCCGCGGCCTGCGCCTCCGAGCCCGCGGCCGCCTGCTGCCGTACGCATGCCAACAGGCAGGCGGCCTCCCCGTACAGCCAGTCCACCGCCTCGCTCCCGTCCTCGAAGACGAGCCCCGCGCGGCGGGCTACGGACAGGTGCTCAAGCAGCCGGTCGCCGGGACGCTCCAGCGCGTACACGGCAGCGGCCGTCGCCAGATAGAAGTCCACCAGGCGTGACAGGGCAGCGGCCTGCTCGCTCGCCGGCTGCTCGTCGCGTTCCGCGCACGCCCGCGCGTAGAGGCGTACCAGGTCGTGGTACCGGTAGCGCCCGGGTGCCGCGGATTCCAGTAGGGAGGTGTCGACCAGTGATTCCAGCAGGTCCTCGGTTTCGTACTCCGGCAGGTCGAGTACGGCGGCTGCAGCGGGCAGCGAGATGTCGGGCCCGTCGGCGAGGCCGAGGAGGCGAAACGCCCGGGCCTGAGAGGGTTCCAGCTGGCCGTAGCCGAGTTCGAAGGCGGCTTTGACGGCGAGGTCGCCGGCCTGCAGCTCGTCGAGGCGGCGGCGCTCGTCGGCGAGTTTGGCGGCGAGGACGGAGACGGTCCAGGTGCGGCGGGCGGCGAGCCGGGAGGCGGCGATGCGGATGGCGAGCGGAAGGAAGCCGCAGGCGCCGACCACGTCGAGGGCGGCCTGGCGCTCCGCGGCCACCCGCTCCTGCCCGACGATCCGCGTGAACAGTAGCCGGGCCTCCTCCGGGCTCATCACGTCCAGGTCCACCAGGTGCGCACCCGGGAGAGCCATCATCCGCACACGGCTGGTGATGATGACGGCGCTGCGGCCCGTGCCGGGCAGCAGCGCCTGCACCTGGGCGGCGTCTCGCGCGTTGTCGAGCAGGACCAGCAGCCGACGGCTGTCGAGCATCGAACGGAAGAGGGCGGAGCGTTCGGCCAGCGCATCAGGTATCGCATCGTCTGACGCTCCCAGGGCGCGCAGGAAGGCGGCGAGTACGGTCCCGGGCTCGGCGGGCCGGGGCGCATTGCCCTGCAGATCGACGTAGAGCTGGCCGTCGGGGAAGTCCGGGCGGGCGGCGTGCGCGACGTGCACGGCGAGGGTCGTCTTGCCGACGCCGGCGAAGGCCGACAGGGCGAGCACACGCTTTGAGCCGCCCGCACCGGACAGGATCCCCCTGAGTTCGGCAATGAGGGCGTCGCGGCCCGTGAAATCGGGGACGGTGGCCGGCAGCTGCGCGGGGGGAGCGATCACCAGAGTGGTGGTGATCGCCGTGTGCGATGCCATCGGCGAGGCGAGTTCGGGGTCGTCGCGCAGGATGCGCCCGTGCAGGGTGATGAGCTCAGGGGTCGGGTCGACGCCGAGTTCGTCGGCGAGGAGCCGTCGGGTGTCGGCGTAGACGTCGAGGGCCTCGGGCTGCCGGCCGCTGCGGTAGAGGGCGAGCATAAGCAGCTCACGGAGTCGTTCGCGCAACGGGTGGGCGGCGGTGAGCGCGGTGAGTTCGGAAACGGTCTCGGCGTGGCGTCCGGCTTGCAGGTCCAGGTCGATGCGGATCTCGAGCAGTTGGAGGCGCCATTCGGCGAGCCGGGTGCGCTCGGTGTCGGCGTGCGGGCCCGGGACCCCGGTGAGCGGCTCACCGTCCCAGAGGTCGAGTGCACGGGCGATCAGCGTACGGGCAAGGGCATGGTCGCCGGCGGCGCGGGCGCGGTCGGCGTCGGCGGCAAGCTGGCGGGCGATGCCGAGGTCGAGGGAATCAGCGGGGGTGCGGATGGCGTAACCGCCGGATTCGGAGACAAGCAGCCCGGGATCGAGCATCTTGCGCAGCCGGGAGGCGTACGTCCGGATGGCGGCGAGCGCCTGCTGCGGCGGGTCCTCGCCCCAGATGGCATCGATGAGTTCGGGCGCGGTGGCGGTGCGGCCTTCGCGGAGCAGGAGCGCGGCGAGCAGGGCGCGCTGCTGGGGGCTACCGGAGGGCAGCAGCTCGTTGTCGCGCCAGGCCCGCACCGGGCCGAGCACGCTGAAGCGCAGCATCTCGGTGGACCGAGGTCCGCGGGAAACGTCCACCAGTCCCCGCTTCCGGGTGATGTCCCGCCGCTCGTCGGCCGACGGCCTGACCGCGGCTGCGACCAGAGCGCGTGCGCCTTGAAGGCGGGGTTCGTCCTTGTTCGTCCGGGCGGACTCGAACTCGGTGGTCGCCAGGTTGGCCAGGGCTGACAACGCGAGCGGATGGCGGGGCCCCAGAGTCGCGGATGCCTTCTGGGCGGTGACGGCCAGGACGTCGGTGGCACGTTCCATTCGCTCGCCGTCCCCGGCAGCTTTGGCCGATTCGAACTCGGCCCGCGCCAGGGTGATCAGCGCCGCCAGGCCCTTCGGGTGATCGCCGCCGAGAAGACGGGTGAGCTGCCGGGCCGTTTCGGCGATCGCCTCCACCCAGCGGTCCGCGTCCTCGTGCCGTCGTTCCAGTCGCGCAACCGCGGCCAGTACCGACTCGGTCAGCAACCGCACGTCGAGACCGTCCTCGGACTGCGCACCACGGGGCAGGAGCTGAAGGGCCTGCCCGGCTGTCTGGCCGGCTCCGGCCGACGCGCCCTGGCGTAGCTTGATCGCCGCGACATTGGCCAGTGTGCGTGCCGTCTCCAGAGACGATCTGGTCTCCCCCGACCGGGGGAAAACCACCATGGTCGACAGCAAGGCGGCCGCCGCGGTGAGCTCGCCGCGGTCCGCCAGCGCGACCGCGAGGTTGTTGCGGCCCTCGTGGGAGAGGTCGGCGGACGCAGGGTCCAGGAAGATCCGTCCCACCACGTGCTCGATCAGCCGGTGTGACTCCTCCAGCAGGTCGAGCGTGTCGAGCAGGGCGGCAAGATAGCCGAGGTCCCTGCCGAACTGGGGACGGTGCAGCGGCGGCGGTTGGGTGCGCAGCTCGGCGACGGCGGCTTGGGCGAGCCGCCTGGCCGCGAGGTCACCGCGCAGGGCCCGCTCGGCGTGGGTGGCGGCTTCCTGCCAGGCAGTGGTCATGCCTCACCCCTAGGTGACTGCCGCTCGATGAACGTCTTCGCGGTGAGGAACTTGAGCTCGCTGCTCTGAGAGGCGTCCAGCACCCCGCGCTGTGTCCACTTCTCTATCTGGTCGAGCAGCAGATCCGTGACGGCGGCCGCCGCCCCCAGCCCCGTACCGCTCTCACCGCGCTCCTCCACACGGCAGTGAACCTGGTGCCGAACGGCTTGCTCCGGTGCGGGCTTGGCCGGGCGCAGTACGTCGATCAGGTGCTCCACGTCGAACTGGTCGAAGCGGCGCATCGCTTCACCGATGGTCGCGGCGAAGAGCACATTGGCGGCACGGTGCGACTCCGCCCGGTCCGGTGCCTGCTCCAGGAGGATGCCCACGATCAACGGCTCCCGATCCTCGGGCAGGCCTTTAACCACCGGGCCTCCCGAGTACCCCGAGTAGTCGCCCAGGTGTTGGTGTGTCGTCAGCTGCAGGGCCTCGATGACCGCTCCGCCCTCGCACGGATACTCGGCGGATCCGCTGTCGACCTGTCCCCGAAGATGCACCTCGGCGGCCGCGGGCCGGTACGGTCCGTGCCAGTCGTCACCGCCGTGCGCGACACCAGCACGAGGGATGGGCAATCGGACCTCGAATGCGGCCGAGACCGCGATCAGAGCGAGGTCCGCCTCCTTATCCTGGCGACAGACCTGCCCGGCCAACCGAGACCCGTCCGCCAAGACGATGTCCACGCGCTCGTCAGGCGATGTCAGGCCGCGCAAGCAGTGCAGCGCCGTCAGAACGTAGCGGGGGGTCAGCAGAAACCCGCCGCCGAGGCGCTGCCGGTCCTGGAACAGCTCCACCCAATAGCTCGCGCCGCCAGTCATTCGGATGCCGGAGCCCGCTCCACGGTCAAGGTGACCTCGAACGACGCCTCTGCCGACGCCTTGGACAGGATGACTCCGGCTTCCGCCGCCAGGGTCAGCCCGAAGGTCACCTCCATGCCGGACACCTGCCAGCCGTGGTGGCGTGGCACCCGGGCGAGTGACTGCTGGGCGATGGCCGAGGCCTCGACTATCGCCTGCTCCAATTCCTCGGCACGCTCTCCGAGGGCAGCGCTGGTACGCGTTCTGCTGGCGATCTGGCGGCTGCCTGACGCGTCGACAGCGACCGTTTCGACCCTGACCTCGGGCATGAGAGTGCGTTCCCGTCTCTAGGTGCTCAAAGTGCAGCGGCGTCCCGCCCCGTCAAGAAGCGTAGCCAGGCCGGTACCGAGAGGCGAAGGAATCACGTACAAGATCTGGGACTGCCGTATGGATCCGGCCACGCCTGGTCAAAGGGACACGGCGCGGAGAGCCGCGGCCCTTCGACCGACCACACCGGAACTCACCATCATCGGAGCAGAGGTCAGACGGACGTAGCCGGCAGCCCGTCCGGCGACAGCGTCGCCGCACTCGTCATCCGCCGAGGGGATGACGACGGCGCAGCACCCCGTACCCGACCTCCTCGGCGGGCTGGTCTACATCCCCCACCACAACCGGCTGGCCCTCGCCAACCATCCCCCACTTCTCAGGGAGTGGGGACCGGGACGGCGGCGGTCAGCACGGCGCCCTCTCCGGGCGCCGACTCGATGGTCAGGGTGCCACCGAGCTGGCGTATGCGGGCCCGCATCGCCGGGACGCCGTGTCCGCGCACGCCGGACGGGGCCTCGGGGAGGGCGGTGGGGTCGAACCCGTGTCCGTTGTCGGCCACGTCGAGGACGACTTGATCGTCGAGCCGGGTGAGGGTGAGCGCGGCGGTAGTGGCGCCGGAGTGCTCCCGTACGTTGGCCAGCGCGCCCTGGGCGATGCGCAGCAGTGCGGACTGCACGCGTTCGGGCAGCGGGGTGATCCGCCCGCCCGCATCGATGTGGACGCGCACCGTGAGTCCGGCGCCGGACTCCCGGTCGGCGAGGGCGTGCAGCGCGGCGTCGAGACCGCCGCCGTGGGCGAGGTCGGCAGGTGCGAGGTCGTGCACGAAGCGGCGGGCCTCGGCGAGGTTGAGCTCGGCGATGGACGCGGCGGTGCGGACGTGGCCGCGGGCCTTGGCCGGGTCCGTGTCCCAGGTCCGGTCTGCGGCCTGGAGCAGCATCTGCTGGCTGGACAGGCCCTGGGCGAGCGTGTCGTGGATCTCCATGGACAGCCGTTGGCGTTCGGCAAGCGTGCCTTCGCGGCGCTCGGTGGCGGCAAGCTCGCGGCGGGTGCGGACGAGGTCGTCGATGAGGGCGTGCTGGCGAGCCGCTTGCCGCTGCATGTGGATGAAGACGGCGGTGGTGAGCGCTGCGACGGCGGCCGGGCCGATCACCAGGTCGAGGTTGAAGCGGGGGGCCAGCGTCAGCTGAGCGAAGATCACGAAGAGCGTGAGGAACGCGACGAGGGCGTACGCGGCGACGGGCGGCAGGGTGCGCAGCACGGAGTAGAAGAGGGGGACCGCAACCCACGCGAAGCTGGGCGCGAGGAGGACGAGGACGGCCCACGCGGTGACGACCATGCCCAGCCAGGCCAGCCGGGGGGCCGGAGGCCACGACATGCCGCCACGGCCCGGGTGCGCCTTGAGCTCCGCGGCGGGGCCCAGCAGGTAGAGGAGGGCGAGCACGACGGCGAGGGCGATCACCCAGGGGGCGCGGGCCTCCTGAGTGTGGCGCTGGACGAAGCGGACCATGGACGTGCCTACCAGTACGAAGAAGGTGACGCGCATGACCAGCGCCAGCCACCGGTCGTCCGGATCGCCGCCGGAGCCGGAGGGGTCGCTGGGGTCGGGACGCACGCGCACCTCTTGACATAGAGTCCCTTAACTGAACAAACAGTCACATTGTTGCCGACGGGGACCATGTCAGGGGTAAACCGATCGGATGACCCGCGTGTCCCCCTCCTGCCCTCCGCACGCAGCCGGCCAGTCGACAGGTGGGGTGCGCCGCCGGGCCCAGGATGGATGTCAGAGCGGGGCAGCCGGAACGCAACCGCTTCGGCGGCATCGCCCTGATCCCCGCCGCCGAACGCGGCCACGTCGACCACGTGCGGGCCCTGCTCCGGGAGACCGACGTCGACGTCGATCGCGTCAACCGGCTCGGCTGGACCGCACTGCTCGGAGCAGGGGCGAGCAAGGAGCAGGCGATCAGACCGAGTTGACCGGGAGGACGTCCGGGGAGAGGGCGCCCGCCTGGGCCATGGCGGAGGTCATGTGGCGGCGGTGGTGGCGGCGGCAGAGCACCTCGTAGCCGACCTCGGCAGTGGCCTGGTTCACGTCGCCGACCACGACCTGTTCGCCCTCCACGACCATCACGCTGCCCACCGTGCGGGCGTTGTGGGTGGCCCGGGCGCCGCACCAGCACAGGGCTTCCACCTGGAGCTGCTCAATGCGGTCCGCCAGCTCGATCAGGCGCTGCGAGCCCGGGAAGAGCTTCGTACGGAAGTCCGTGGTGATGCCGAACGCGAAGACATCCATGTCCAGGTCGTCGACGATGCGGGCCAGTTGGTCGATCTGGTCCGGCGTCAGGAACTGCGCCTCGTCCACGATCACGTAGTCCGCCTTGCCGCCCGCCGACAGCTCACGAACCAGGTACGCGTACACATCCATCATGTCCGTCACCTCGACCGCGTCCGTCACCAGGCCCAAGCGCGAGGACAGCTTGCCCTCGCCCGCCCGGTCCTGACGCGTGAAGATCACACCGACCAGACCACGAGCCGAACGGTTGTGCGAAATTTGCAGCGCCAGAGTGCTCTTTCCGCAGTCCATCGTTCCGGAGAAGAACACCAGCTCGGGCATGGGAAGTACGGGACCTTTCGGGTCGGGGTGGGCAGACAGGGGGGCGGGCGGTCAGGTGCGGATTTCGAGCAGCGGGACCAGTTGCTCGGCCGCCGTCATCGAGCCGTGCATGCCGGCGAGGGCGGACTCGTTGGGCTCGTTGCGGGAGGCGGTGATGGCGACGTCGGCCTGGGCGGCCGCGACCACGTCGCCGATGCGGCCGAGCACGCGCTCGTCGCACTCCCCCGGGGTGCCGAACCAGCCGAGTTCGAGGGCCTCTTCGCGGCTCGCGACCCAGAAGCGGTCGCCGAGCACCTCGCGCCACACGGTCAGGACGTCGGCCTCGGCGCCCGGGACGGCGTACACGTGCCGGGCCCGGCCCTCGCCGCCGAGCAGGGCCACACCGGCGCCGAGCTCCCAGTCCTCGTCGAAGTCGACGCGGGAGTCTTCGTCGAAGGGGACGTCGACCATGCCGTGGTCCGCCGTCACGTAGAGCGCGGTGCGCGGCGGCAGCTGCTCGGCGAGGCGCTGGACGAGCCGGTCGACGTACATCAGCTGGCCGCGCCAGGCGTCGGAGTCCACGCCGTGGCGGTGGCCGGCCCCGTCGAGCTCGCTGAAGTACGTGTACACGAGCGAGCGGTCGCCGGCCGCGAGCTGGAGCGCCGCGAGGTCCATCCGCTCCTCGCCCGTCATCCGGCCGTGGAAGGTGCCGCCGGACAGTGCGATCTTGGTAAGCGGGGTGGTCTGGAAGGCGGGGGCGGACACCTGCGCGGTGTGCACCCCGGCCTTGTCGGCCTGCTGGAAGACGGTCGGGTACGGCTGCCAGGGCTTCGGCGAGGTCCAGGGCTGCCAGCGGAGCTGGTTCATCAGCTCGCCGCTGGCCGGGTTGCGGACGGCGTAGCCGGGCAGGCCGTGGCGGGCCGGCGGCAGGCCGGTGCCGACGGAGGCCAGCGAGGTGGCGGTGGTCGCCGGGAAGCCCGCGGTGATCGGGCGGCCGGTGCCGCCGCGCGAGCTCGCGAGGAGGGAGGTGAGGTACGGGGCCTCGTCCGGGTGGGCCTTGATCTGCTCCCACCCCATGCCGTCGACCAGGAACACGCAGTTCCGGTCGGCCGGGGTCAGCTCGGCGATGGAGGCGGTGAACCCGGGAACGCCCTGGCCGGCCACCAGCGTGGGCAGCAGGTCGGCGAGCGAGCCGGTGCCGTAGTGCGGAACGGGGGCGCCGGCCAGGTCCAGCAGCTCCGGTTCGTCCCAGCCCTGCGGCGCGGAGTACGCCATCAGCGGGCGGAGGGGGAGGAAGTGGCTGCTGTTGCTTCGGAGAGTGCCTGCGCGAAGACGAGGGTCTGGCGCACCGCCTCCGGGCCGTCGCCGGCCTCGCTGACGCGCAGGCTCAGGTCGTCGGCGGTGGAGTTGCCGGTGTAACCGTGGTCGGAGTCGCAGTTCGGGTCGCCGCAGGCGGCCGGCTCCAGGTCGATGCGGGAGACCGCGCCCCAGCCGATGGTCAGGACGACCTCGCGGGGCAGGGTGCCCGGGGTGTAGGACTCCGGGTTCGCGACGACGCGGCTGAGCACCACCGAGGAGATGCTGGACAGCTTGACCGACTCGGTGGAGGTGGTCGCGTACGGGGACGGGGATCCCGCGTCGGCGGCCTGCTCGTCGGTGTGGCTGACGATGAAACGGTTGCCCGTCAGGACGAGCACGGTGACGTGGCGGCGCACCTCGTTGGAGTCGAAGGTCGTCTCCTGGTGGACCAGGTACGACGAAATCGGCTCGCCGCCCACCGCGGCCTCCACCGCCTCGGCCACGAGGGCCGGGTAGTAGCCGCTGCGCTCGATCGCCGTGCGCAGCCCCTGGGTCGTCGTACCGGATTTCGCCATGAGGTCCATCCTAAGGCCCGTCCGGGGCACCCTGGCCTTCCCCGGTACGTGCTCAGTAGGCGGGGAGCGTCCGGGGGCCGAGGTCGCCGCGGACCGGCGGGTGCGCGATCCGGACGGTGGCGCTGAGCACGGAGAGCCCCTCGGTCGCGACCACCACCGGCTCCAGGGTGACTCCGACCACCTCGGGGTGGTCGTCCACCAGCCGCGACACCCGAAGGAGCAGCTCCTCCAGGGCGGGGGTGTCGACGGGGTCGCTGCCGCGCCAGCCGAAGAGGAGGGGCGCGGTCCGGATGGACCGGATCAGTCCGGCCGCGTCCCGGTCGGTGGCCGGGACGAGCCGGTGGGCGGTGTCGCCGAGCAGCTCGGAGGCGACGCCGGCCAGCCCGAAGGAGAGGACGGCGCCGGCGGCCGGGTCGATGACGGACCGGACGACGGTGTCGACCCCGCGCGGCACCATGGCCTGCACCACGGGCTGGAGCTCCGCGGGCTTGCCGAGCAGCTCGGTGAGCTCCTCGTACGAACGCCGCAGCTCCGCCTCGCCCGCGAGGTCGAGCCGTACGCCGCCCAGGTCGGCGCGGTGGCGCAGGTGCGGGGCGGTGGTCTTGAGGGCCACGGGGTAGCCCAGGATCCCGGCCGCCCGGACCGCGGCGTCGGCGCTGGGCGCGGGCAGGGCGGGCAGCACGCGGATCCCGTACCGGGCGAGCAGCTCGCGGGCGTCCCACTCGGGCAGGGTCAGCACGCCTCCGGCGTCGGGGTCGAGGCCGGCGAGCAGGGCGCCCAGCTGGGCGGCCGTGCCCGCTTCGTCGATGTCCTCGTACTCGGGGACCTGCCCGGCCGCCTCGGCGGTGGCCCGGCGCCACTGGCCGTAGCGGACGGCTTCGGCGAGGGCCCGTACGGCCCGCTCGGCGGCGGGGTAGCCGGGGATCCGGTCCGGCTCCCCGGCGGCCGGCTCGGCGGGGGCGAAGGGGGCGGAGGGAGCGGAGGGCGCCGAGGGAGGGAGCGCGGCGGGGGCCGTCGGCTCGGCGGGCGTCGCCGCCCCGGCCGGCGGAGCCTCCGGGGGGAGCGGTTCGAGGGGGTCGGAGGCCCGTGCGGCGGACAGCGCGGCCACCAGTTCGCCGAGCTCGACGTGTACGACGGCCACGGGCTTGCCCGGCACCGCCGCCACGGCCTCTCGCAGGGCATCGGCCAGGTCGTCGGCGAGGGCCCGCTCGCCCACCCAGGGGATGGCGGTGACGACGACCGCGTCGTTGTCCGGGGAGGCCAGCGCGGCGGCCAGCGCGTCACGGAAGTCGGCCGGGGAGGCCGCCGTCGTCAGGTCCAGCGGCGGCAGCGGGCTGAGGCCCTGGTTGAGGCAGGCGTCGTAGGTGAGCACCCCGAGGGACTCGGAGTTGCCGAGGATCGCGATCCGGGGGCCGGCGGGCAGCGGCTGCGAGGCCAGCAGGACGCCGACGTCCACCAGCTCCGTCACGGTGTCGACCCGGATGACGCCCGCCTGCCGCAGCAGGGCGGAGACGGTGGCGTCGGGCAGCCGGGTGTCGGGGACGACGTGGCCGGCCGGGGTGTGGCGGCCGCCCTTGGCGACGACCACCGGCTTGACGGCTGCGGTGCGGCGGGCGAGGCGGGTGAACTTCCGCGGGTTGCCGAGGGTTTCCAGGTACATGAGGGCGACGTCGGTCGCCTCGTCGTCGTACCAGTACTGCAGGATGTCGTTGCCGGAGACGTCGGCCCGGTTGCCCGCCGAGACGAACGAGGACATCCCTTCGCCGCGCCGGAGCAGCGCCGAGAGCAGGGCGATGCCGATCGCCCCGGACTGCGTGAACAGGCCGATGCGGCCGCGCATGGGCATCGGGGCGGGGGTGAGGGAGGCGTTGAGCTCCACCTCCGGGGCGGTGTTGATCACCCCGTAGGCGTTCGGGCCGATCAGCCTCATCCCGTACGAGCGCACCTGGCGCACCAGTTCGCGCTGGCGGGCGAGCCCCTCGGGCCCGCTCTCCCCGTATCCGGCGGACAGGACGACGAGCCCCTGCACCCCGTGCTCGCCGCAGGCGGCCACGGCTTCGGGCACCCGGTCGGCGGGGACGGCGATCACGGCGAGGTCGACGGGGGCGCCGATGGCCTCGATGGTGCGGTAGGCGCGGACCCCGTCGAGGAGGTCGCGGGTGACGGCCTCGTTGACGGCGTAGAGGTGGCCGTGGAAGCCGCTGTCGCGGAGGTTGCGCAGGGCCGCCGCGCCCACTCCGGCGCCGGAGCGGCTGACTCCGACGACCGCCACCGAGCCGGGGGCGAGCAGCCTCTGCACCGACCGCGCCTCGGCGCGCTGTTCGCGGGCGCGCTGCACGGCGAGGGACTCGGCGGTGGGTTCGAGGTCGAGGGTGAGGTGGACGGAGCCGTCCTCGAAGCTGCGCTTCTGCTCGTAGCCGACGTCCGTGAACACCTTGATCATCTTGGTGTTGGCGGGCAGCACCTCGGCGGCGAACCGGCGGATGCCGCGCTCCCGGGCCACCGCGCCGATGTGCTCGAGGAGGGCGGAGGCGACGCCGCGGCCCTGGTGCGCGTCCTGGACGAGGAAGGCGACCTCGGCCTCCTCGGCGGGGCCGGAGGCGGGCCGGCCGTCGGCGCCGATGCGGTCGTAGCGGACGGTGCCGATGAACTCCCCGCCGATGGTCGCGGCGAGTCCGACGCGGTCCACGTAGTCGTGGTGCGTGAAGCGGCGCACGTCGCGGTCGGAGAGCCGGGGGTAGGGAGCGAAGAAGCGGTAGTACTTCGACTCGTCGGACACCTGCTCGTAGAAGCTGACCAGCCGGCCCGCGTCCGCGGGGGTGATGGGCCTGATGCGGGCGGTGCCACCGTCGCGGAGGACGACGTCCGCTTCCCAGTGGGCCGGGTACGAGGGGTCCGACTCGGTGGTCATGCCCATACCTTACGGGCCGGGCGCGGGCTTGGACGGGGCGGGTGGCGCTCGCGCGGCGTGTTAGGCAATCCGGGGCAAAACGGTGCAAGCTGGGGAAGGCCGAACGGCGGGAGATTCGGGCCGAAGGTCGGTCCGAGCATTCCGGGCATCGTGAGAGACTGGTCTAGACAACCCGTAAGAACCTGAAGGGCATCACCATGGCAGAGCGCCGCGTCAACGTCGGCTGGGCCGAGGGCCTGCACGCTCGTCCCGCCTCGATCTTCGTCCGTGCGACGACCGCTTCCGGCGTCCCGGTGACCATCGCGAAGGCGGGCGGCGACCCCGTCAACGCCGGTTCCATGCTGGCGGTTCTGGGCCTGGGCGCCCAGGGCGGCGAGGAGATCGTCCTCGCCTCCGACGCCGATGGCGCGGACGTCGCGCTGGACCGCCTCGCGAAGCTGGTCGAAGAGGGCCTGGAGGAGCTCCCCGAGACCGTCTGACCCTTCGGGTTCGCCACACCTCCCGCCGAAGCCGCGGCCCCCTCCCGGAGGCCGCGGCTTCGACATGTCCCGACCCGCCCCGCGTCCGGCGCGCACCCGTGAGCCGAGGCCGGGGACAATCCAGCCCCTCCGGCGTTTGCGGAGCGGGGTGCGGGGCGGAGCCCCGGCGGCGGAGCCGCACCCGAACCGTCGCGGAATTACCCGCGGCGAATTCACCTGCACCGCACACACGAAACCGACATCGGCGCCGGCACCGTCACCGGCACCGCGAATTCACGGAAATCCCGAATTCTGCCCGCGCCGCACCGGCATCCATCCTTTGTATACGGGCCCTGTTAATGCCGGGCACTCGAATTGTTTACGACAGGTTGCGAAGTGCTCACCGCCGCGCGGATCCGCAGCCGGTGCGCCCCCGTCGCGCGCTCCGCGTGGATCGCCGCCAGCGTCCGCGCCCGCTCCGCGTCACCCCGGGCCACCGCGTCCACGATCGCCCCGTGCTCGGCCCAGGACTCCACCGGCCGGGCCGGCGCCTCCACCGCGTACATCCACGCGACCTTGTGCCGCATCTGCGTGAGCAGCGCGATCAGCCCCGGACTGCCGGAGGCCTGCGCGAGCGTCTCGTGGAACCAGCCGCCCAGGGACCGAAGGTCCTCCCCCTGGCCCCGCCTGGCCCGCTCCTGGCCCAGCCTGACCAGCCCGCGCAGGACCTTGAGGTGCGCCTCGGTGCGCCGCCGCGCGGCCCGGGCCGCGGCGAGCGGCTCCAGCAGCATCCGCAGCTCCAGCAGATCGGCGGCCTCCTGCTCGGTCGGCTCGGCCACGCAGGCCCCCGCGTGGCGCCGCGTGGTCACGAACCCCTCGGACTCCAGGGTCCGCAGCGCCTCGCGGACCGGGACGCGCGAGACTCCGTACCGGCGGGCCAGGACCTCCTCGGTCAGCCTGCCGCCCGGCCCGAAGACCCCGGAGACGATGTCGTCGCGAATTGCCGTGCATACCGCGTGCGCAGGAATACGCAAGACCGAACCTCCGCCTATTTCCGACTCACACCCTCATTGGTGCCACTGCTGCCGCGACTCTATTGCAACACGGGATGATTTCCGAGAGCAGCCGGAAATGCGAAACCCGTGAAACACGAAGGCCCCGGCTCGGGGAGCCGGGGCCTTCGGTGAAGCGGGTGGTGCGCGGCGCTAGAGGGTCACGCCGTGCGAGCGCAGGTACGCGACCGGGTCGATGTCCGAGCCGTAGTCGGCGCCGGTGCGGGCCTCGAAGTGCAGGTGCGGGCCGCTGGAGTTGCCGGTGGAGCCCGACAGGCCGATCTGCTGGCCGGGGGTGACCTGCTGGCCGACGGAGACGCTCAGCCGGGACATGTGCCCGTACTGGGTGTAGGTGCCGTCGTTGTGCTTGATGACGACGTTGTTGCCGTACGCGCCGCCGTAGCCGGCCTCGACGACGACGCCGGCGCCCACCGCGTGGACCGAGGTGCCGGAGGCGGCGTGGAAGTCGATGCCGGTGTGGCTGCCGGAGGACCACATGCCGCCGCCCGCCTTGTACTGCGTGCTGACGTACGAGTCGTCCAGCGGGGAGACGAAGGTGTTGAGGCGCTTGCGCTCCTCCTCGCGGGCGGCGCGCTCGGCGGCCTCGCGCTCGGCCTTCGCCTTGGCCTCGGCGAGGCGCTTGGCCTCGGCGGCGCGCTGCTTGGCCTCGGCCTCGGCCTGCGCCTTGGCGGCGGCGTGGTCGGCGGCGCGCTGCTGGGACTCGGCCTGGTCGGCGATGTCGCCCGGGAGGTCCTCGGCAACGACGACGGCGCCGAGCGCGTTGTCCTGCGAGTGGTTGTTGGCGCCGCTGTCGGCGGCGAAGGCCGGAGCGGCCAGGGAGCCGACGACACCAGTGGTGGCGAGGGCGGCTATGCCGGCGTAACCGGCGGTCTTGCGGCTCAGACGGCTGGAGCCGCGGTGCTTGCCGGAGCCGGTGGGACGACTGCCAAACGCCATGAAGAGGCTGATCCTTTCCTTCCTTCTCGCCTACCGGGTTAGCTGACGGGTTCGGAGCAGGAAGGTCTCCTACGGGCCTCCTCTTGCGAGGCGGTCCGATTCACCCCAGGGACTGATGTGGGTCCCCGGCTCCCCAGGCTCGCGCCTGACGGGGACTCGGCGATCGCTGCCCGGTGCCGCGGATGCGGCGCGTACAACTGACGGACAGCACGGCCGACGCTAGGCGGATCATCAGTCAATCGCCAAACAGACACGCCCTTTTGTTGCGTACGCCACACCGCATATAAGCAACCTCATGACGAAACAGGCAAAAGGGACCCAGGCGGGCAAGCCGCCTGGGTCCCTCGAAGACGCGCCGGTCAGACGCCAGTTGGAGGTGTCAGTGCGTCACTTCAGTTGGTGACGACGCTCACGTCACCGATCCCGAGGGCCCGCACCGGCTCCTCGATCAGCGCCGCGTCGCCCACCAGGACGGTGACGAGCCGGTCCGCCGGGAAGGCGCTCACGACCGCCGAAGTGGCCTCCACCGTTCCGGTTTCGGCCAGTCGCGCGTACAACTGCGCCTGGTAGTCGTCCGGCAGCTCCTGCTCGACCTGGTCGGCGAGGGTGCCGGCGACCGAGGCCGCCGTCTCGAACTTCAGCGGGGCCACGCCCACCAAGTTCTGCACCGCCACGTCCCGTTCGGCGTCCGTCAGGCCGCCCTCCGCGAGGGTGCGGAGCACCTTCCAGAGGTCCTCCAGCGCCGGTCCGGTGTTCGGGGTGTCCACCGAGCCGCTGATGGCGAGCATCGAGGCGCCCTTGCCGTCCGCGGTGGAGCGCAGCACCTGGCCGAAGGCGCGCACGCCGTACGTGTACCCCTTCTCCTCGCGCAGCACCTTGTCCAGGCGGGAGGTCAGGGTGCCGCCCAGGCAGTACGTGCCGAGCACCTGGGCCGCCCAGACCCGGTCGTGGCGGTCCGGCCCGATCCGGCCGATCAGCAGCTGCGTCTGGACCGCGCCGGGCCGGTCCACGATGACCACGCGGCCGGTGTCGTCAGCGGTGATCGGCGGGACGGGGCGCGCCTCGGTGGTGTCGCCCGTCCAGGTGCCCAGGGTGTCCGCCAGGACGGCGTCCAGGTCGATGCCGGTCAGGTCGCCGACGACCACCGCGGTGGCGGTGGCGGGGCGCACGTGGGCCTCGTAGAAGGCGCGGACGGCGGCCGAGTCGATCCGGGCGACCGTCTCCTCGGTGCCCTGGCGCGGGCGGGACATCCGCAGGGTGGCCGGAAACAGCTCCTTGGAGAGCTGCTTGGCGGCCCGCCGCTGCGGGTTGGCCAGCTCGTGCGGGATCTCGTCGAGCCGGTTGCGCACCAGCCGGTCGACCTCGTTGTCGGCGAAGGCGGGCGCGCGCAGCGCCTCGGCGAGCAGGCCGAGCGCCTTGTGCAGCCGGGAGGCCGGGACCTCCAGGGAGACCCGCAGGCCGGGGTGGTCGGCGTGCGCGTCGAGGGTGGCGCCGCAGCGCTCCAGCTCGGCGGCGAACTCCTCGGCGGTGTGCTTGTCGGTGCCCTCGGAGAGCGCGCGGGCCATGATGGTGGCCACGCCGTCCAGGCCCTCGGGCTCCGCGTCGAGCGGGGCGGCGAGGTTGATCTCGACGGCGATCACCTGCTGGCCGGGGCGGTGGCACCGCAGCAGGGTGAGGCCGTTGCCGAGCACGCCGCGGTCCGGAGCCGGGAAGGCCCACGGCTTGGCCTCGCCGGCCTGCGGCTGCGGGTGGAAGGTCATCGTGACGGCTGCGGTGTCGCTCACTGCTCCGCCCCCTCGTTCTCGTCGCTCTCGTCGGACTCGGCGGACTCCTCGGAGCCCGGCAGCGGCTCGTAGACCAGCACCGCGCGGTTGTCGGGGCGCAGTCGGGCCGCGGCCACGGCCTGCACCTCCTCGGCGGTGATGTCGAGGACCCGCTGGACGGCGGTCAGCGCCAGCTGCGGGTCGCCGAACAGCACCGCGAACCGGCACAGTTCGTCGGCGCGGCCGGCCACCGTGCTCAGCCGGTCGAGCCACTCGCGCTCCAGCTGAGCCTGGGCGCGCTCCATCTCCTCGGCCGTCGGGCCCTCGGCGGCGAACCGCGCGAGCTCCTCGTCCACGGCCGCCTCGATGACGGGCACCTCGACCCCGCTGGAGGTCTTGACGTCCAGCCAGCCCAGCGAGGGCGCGCCCGCCAGGCGCAGCATGCCGAAGCCGGCCGCGACGGCCGTCTGGTCCCGGCGTACCAGGCGGTTGTGCAGCAGGGAGGACTCCCCGCCGCCCAGGATCGTCAGCGCCACGTCGGCGGCGTCGCACTCGCGGGTGCCGTCGTGCGGGAGGCGGTACGCGGCCATCAGCGCGCGCGCCGGAACCTCCTCCACGATCTCCTCGCGCAGCTGCTCGCCGATGATCTCGGGCAGCGAGCCGTCGCGGGGCGGCTGCTTGCCGTCGTGCGCGGGGATGGAGCCGAAGTACTTCTCGACCCAGGCCAGCGTCTGCGCCGGGTCGATGTCCCCGACGACCGACAGCACCGCGTTGTTGGGCGCGTAGTAGGTACGGAAGAAGTTGCGCGCGTCCTCCAGGGACGCGGCGTCCAGGTCGGCCATGGAGCCGATCGGGGTGTGGTGGTACGGGTGGCCCTCCGGGTAGGCGAGGGCGGTCAGCTTCTCGAACGCCGTGCCGTAGGGGACGTTGTCGTACCGCTGGCGGCGCTCGTTCTTGACGACGTCGCGCTGGTTCTCCATGGACTCGTCGTCCAGGGCGGCCAGCAGCGAGCCCATCCGGTCCGCCTCCAGCCAGAGCGCGAGCTCCAGCTGGTGGGCCGGCATCGTCTCGAAGTAGTTGGTGCGCTCGAAGCTGGTCGTGCCGTTGAGGGAGCCGCCGGCGCCCTGGACCAGCTCGAAGTGACCGTTGCCCGGAACCTGCTTCGAGCCCTGGAACATCAGGTGCTCGAAGAGGTGAGCAAGGCCCGTACGCCCCTTGACTTCATGGCGCGAGCCGACGTCGTACCACAGGCAGACCGCGGCGACCGGGGTCAGGTGGTCCTCGGAGAGCACCACGCGCAGGCCGTTGGCCAGCCGGTGCTCGGTCGCTGTCAGGCCGCCGGAGCCGGCCTGAGCTGTGGCCGTGTGACCCATGGGCATGTGGTCCCTTCGATCGCGATGCAGAGATTTCTGTCAGACCTGCCACTGTATGCAAGCGCGTCGCCCGCCGGATAAGTTCCCGGGTCACCTGGGTCGGAGTCGGCGTTGTCGGTGCGTCGGGCCACAATGGTCCGCGTCGTACCCGAGTCCCACCCGAGCACGACAAGCCAGACCACGCCAGACCAGTCAGATCCAGCCAGACCCCAGCACACCCCATTCTTGGTTAAGGAGCCGCGCAGCGATGGCCCGCCGCAGCACGAAGACCCCGCCGCCGGAGGATTTCGAGGAGAAGATCCTCGACATCGACGTCGTCGACGAAATGCAGGGCTCCTTCCTCGAGTACGCGTACTCGGTGATCTACTCCCGTGCCCTGCCCGACGCCCGGGACGGCATGAAGCCGGTCCACCGGCGCATCGTCTACCAGATGAACGAGATGGGCCTGCGCCCCGACCGCGGCTACGTGAAGTGTGCCCGTGTCGTCGGCGAGGTCATGGGCAAGCTCCACCCGCACGGTGACGCGTCGATCTACGACGCCCTCGTGCGCATGGCCCAGCCCTTCTCCATGCGGCTCCCGCTGGTCGACGGCCACGGCAACTTCGGCTCGCTCGGCAACGACGACCCGCCGGCCGCCATGCGTTACACCGAGTGCAAGATGGCCGACGCCACGTCGCTGATGACGGAGTCGATCGACGAGGACACCGTCGACTTCACCGCCAACTACGACGGCCAGGAGCGGGAGCCCGTCGCCCTGCCCGCTGCCTACCCGAACCTGCTGGTCAACGGCGCGTCCGGGATCGCGGTCGGCATGGCCACCAACATGCCCCCGCACAACCTCGGCGAGGTCATCGCGGCCGCCCGCCACCTGATCCGCTACCCGCAGGCGGACCTGGAGGCGCTGATGCGCTTCGTTCCGGGTCCGGACCTGCCGACCGGCGGCCGGATCGTGGGCCTGTCCGGGATCAAGGACGCGTACGAGAACGGCCGCGGCACCTTCAAGATCCGCGCGACGGTGGCCGTGGAGAACGTGACGGCGCGCCGCAAGGGCCTCGTCGTCACCGAACTGCCCTTCACGGTCGGACCCGAGAAGGTCATCGCGAAGATCAAGGACCTGGTCGGCTCGAAGAAGCTCCAGGGCATCGCCGACGTCAAGGACCTCACGGACCGCTCGCACGGCCTGCGCCTGGTCATCGAGATCAAGAACGGCTTCCACCCGGAGGCCGTGCTGGAGCAGCTCTACAAGCTGACGCCGATGGAGGAGTCCTTCGGCATCAACAACGTGGCGCTCGTGGACGGGCAGCCGCTGACGCTGGGCCTCAAGGAGCTGCTGGAGGTCTACCTCGACCACCGCTTCGAGGTCGTCCGGCGGCGCAGCGAGTTCCGCCGCGGCAAGCGGCGCGACCGGCTGCACCTGGTCGAGGGCCTGCTGGTGGCGCTCCTCGACATCGACGAGGTCATCCGGATCATCCGGGACAGCGACAACTCCGCGCAGGCGAAGGAACGCCTGATGGAGCACTTCTCGCTGAGCGAGGTCCAGACCCAGTACATCCTCGACACGCCGCTGCGCCGGCTCACCCGCTTCGACCGGATCGAGCTGGAGTCCGAGCGCGATCGGCTGACCGGCGAGATCGACGAGCTGACCGGGATCCTGGAGTCCGACACCGAGCTGCGCAAGCTGGTCTCCTCGGAGCTGGCGGCGGTCGCGAAGAAGTTCGGCACCGAGCGCCGTACGGTGCTGCTGGAGTCGGCGGGCACCGCGGTGGCGGCCGTTCCGCTGGAGGTCGCGGACGACCCGTGCCGGGTGCTGCTGTCCTCGACGGGCCTGCTGGCGCGCACGGCGACCGGCGACCCGCTGCCCGAGGACGAGGGCGGCGCCCGCGCCAAGCACGACCTGATCGTCTCGCAGGTCGCGGCGACCGCCCGGGCGGACGTCGGCGCGGTCACCTCGTACGGGCGGCTGCTGCGGCTGTCGGTGATCGACCTGCCGCAGCTGCCGGACACGCACGCCGCGCCGAACCTGGCGGGCGGGGCCCCGGTCTCCGAGTTCCTCTCCGGGCTGGAGGCGGACGAGAAGGTGGTCTGCCTGACCTCGCTGGACGAGTCCTCGCAGGGCCTGGCGCTGGGCACCGAGCAGGGCGTGGTCAAGCGGGTCGTGCCGGACTACCCGGCCAACAAGGACGAGCTGGAGGTCATCACCCTCAAGGAGGGCGACCGGATCGTGGGCGCGGTCGAGCTGCGCACGGGCGAGGAGGACCTGGTCTTCATCACCGACGACGCCCAGCTGCTGCGCTACCCGGCGGGCCAGGTCCGCCCGCAGGGCCGCCCGGCGGGCGGTATGGCGGGCATCAAGCTCTCCGACAACGCAAAGGTGATCCACTTCTCCGCCGTGGACCCGGCGCGGGACGCGGTGGTGTTCACGGTGGCGGGCTCGCACGGGACGCTGGACGACTCGGTGCTGTCCGGGAAGCTGACCCCCTTCGACCAGTACCCGCGCAAGGGCCGCGCCACCGGCGGTGTGCGCTGCCAGCGGTTCCTGAAGGGCGAGGACGTACTGGTCCTGGCCTGGGCGGGCGGTTCCCCGGCCCGCGCGGCCTCGGCGAACGGCACCCCGGCCGAACTCCCGGCCGTGGACCCGCGCCGGGACGGCTCGGGGGCGGCGCTGCCCGCGGCGGTCGCGACGCTGGCGGGGCCCGCGCTGTAGAAGACGGGAGGGGGTGTCCGGTCCGGGACCGGACACCCCATATGCCGACTAGTGTTTTCCCCCTGGCACTGGTGGGGTGGGGAGAACAGAGCTGATGAGTCGTCGGCCGGGCGGAGTGATCGGGGACTGGGCGGAGGCCCAGCGCCGGATGCAGCAGACGCAGGTGATCCAGCAGCGCCAGGCTGATCAGCGTCAGAGGGAGCTGCGGGCCGCGGACCGCCTGCACCGCGAGGCGGAGGCGCGTCGGCGTACGGAACTCATCGAGGCGGAGGTCGGGGCCCTCCAGGGCCTGTTGGCGACGGGGTGCCGGGCTCCGGCGTTCCGGATGGCCGGGCTGGTCCGGCCCGAGCAGGTCGATCCCTTCGTCCCGGGTGCGCTGGCTCATCCCGTACCCATGCCGCAGCTGCACCAGTTCCAGCAGCAGAGCAGCGGCTGGACCCTCGGCTCGAACCGCCGGGCGCAGGCGGAGCGCGAGGCGCACGCCCGGTACACCCAGGCCTGGCAGGCGGCGCACGCCGCGGAGACGCAGCGGCAGCAGCAGCTGGCGGCGTACCGGCAGCAGTACGACCGGTGGGCGGCGGAGCAGCTCGCCGGGATACGGGCGCACAACAGCGGCCTCACCGAGTTGGCCGCCGCCCTCCGGGCGGGCGGCGCGGAGGCGGTGGTGGAGTACTTCTCAGCCGCCCTGTACGCCTCGACCGCCTGGCCCGAGGCACTGCCGAGGCAGGTGACAGCCGCCTACGACCCGGGGCCACGCCAGTTGGTGCTGGACTGGGAGCTGCCGGGGTACGGGGTAGTGCCCGAGGTCAAGTCGGTGCGGTACATGCCGAGTACGGGCCAGGACAAGGAGACGGCCCGCTCGGCGGCGGAGCGGCGAAAGCTGTACCGGGACCTGCTGGCGCAGTGCGTCCTGCTGGTGGTGCACGAGTTGTACGCGGCGGACGAGTTCGGCGTACTGGACTCGGTGGTCGTCAACGGCTTCGTCGATGCGCACGATCCGGTGACGGGTCTGGAGGCCCGGCTGGTGCTCGCGACGGTGTCGGCGGCCCGAGCCGCCTTCAGGGGGCTCCGGCTGGAGCAGGTCAGCGCGGTGGACTGCCTGGTGGAGGGGTTGCGCGGCGAACTGTCCGCGAAGCCCGAGCTGCCGGCCCCGGTGCGCCGCCCCGGGCGCAGGCCCGACGAAGTGGGCGGCGGGGTCGTCAGCCACGGCGGGACCGTCGCGGGCGACGGGGACGAGCCGGATCTCTTCGAGATGGACCCGATCGACTTCGAGCGGCTCGTGGCGGACCTCTTCCGGGCGATGGGCATGGAGGCGGTGACCACGCAGCGCTCGGGCGACGGCGGCGTGGACATCGAGGCGAGGGACCCGGCTCCGCTCCGGGGCGGGCGGATCGTGGTGCAGGTCAAGCGCTACCGCAGCCGGCTCAACCCCGATGTGGTGCGCGAGCTGTACGGCACGGTCCAGGCCACGGGCGCGAACAAGGGCGTGCTGGTCACCACCGCGTCGTTCGGCGCCGGATCGTACGAATTCGCCGAAGGCAAGCCGCTGGAGCTGGTCCCCGGCGTGAAGCTCGTGGAGCTGCTGCACCAGTACGGGCTGCGCGGCCGCCTCGGCGGCGGTCCGGCGCAGCGGACTCCCGAGCCGGCCCCTTCGGCCGACCACAACGTGCTCGGCATGTCCTGGTCCGGCCCGGTCATGCTCGATGTGTGCGCGCTGGTGTGCGCGGGCAATCGGGTGCTGAGCGAGGAGCACTTCGTCTTCTTCAACAATCCGCGGACGCCGGACGGTTCGGTACGGGCCCGGGCGCACGCGGCGCCCGACAAGGCGGCGCTGGAGGTCTCCTTCGACGCCCTGCCGGCGCGGGCCGACCGGCTGGTCCTCGTGGCCGCGATCGACCCGGAGGCCGATCCGCACGCCGACCTGGCCGGGTTCACCGAGGCCCGGATCCGGCTGCTCGACGCGGCCGGCTCGGAGCTCGGGCAGCTGGAGGTGTCCGACGGCCGGGCCGGTGAGACCGCGCTGGTGCTGGGCTCGTTCCGGCGCCGGGCGAACGGCGACTGGGACTTCGTGATCGGCGGCAAGGGCTACCGGGGCGGGCTGGAGGACCTGCTGCGGGAGTTCGGCGTCGAGGTCGCCTAGTGCCGGTGAACCTTGCCGGTCACAGCACTAGGGAGTCTCCGCCTCCGCCGGGCGGGCCACGTACCGGAGCACCCCCCACATGCTTTCGGGGCGCGCCTCGTGCGGTGCCTCCTCCCGGCAGGCCTCCAGTTCGCGGAGCAGCCCCGGCCCGTCGGTGCCGGAGCCGATCAGGACGAGCTGGGTCAGGCGCTCCTCGCCCCGCCCCCAGGGGCCCGGAGCGAAGCGGAGGAAGCGGCCGACCGCGTGGACCTCGTACCGCTCGTCGTGCCCGGGGACGCCGAAGTGGACGAAGCCCTTGATCCGGTAGAGGCCGGCGGGGCGGCGGTCGAGGAAGTCGATGAACCGGCGCGGTGACAGGGCCTGTCCGGAGACGAACTCGACGGTGTCGTAGGCGGCGTGCGCGTGCGTGCGGTGGTCGTGGCCGTCGGCCTCCGCGAGCAGGTCCTCGAAGGAGAGCTGCCCCCGGGTCTCGGTCCAGGGGCGGCGGTCGAAGAGCAGCTCGGGGTCGATCCGCCCGTGCTCGGCGCCCACGACCGGGGTGCCCGGGGCGCACAGCGTGCCCAGCAGGCCCTCGATCCGGCCCCGCTCGGCCGCGTCCACCCGGTCGGTCTTGTTGAGCACCACCAGGTCCGCGACGGCGAGGTGCCGGTCGGTCTCCGGGTGCCTGGCCCGGGTGGCGTCGAACTCGGCCGCGTCCACGACCTCCACCAGGCCGCCGTAGCGGACGGCGGGGTTCTCGTTCGCGACGAGCATCCGGACCATCTCCTGGGGCTCGGCCAGGCCGCTCGCCTCGATGACGATCACGTCGATGCGGTGGACGGGTGCGGCGAGCTTCTCCAGGTACGCGTCCAGCTCGCTGCCGTCGACGGCGCAGCACAGGCAGCCGCCGCCGAGGGAGACCATCGAGTCGCCGACCTGGCCGGCCACCGACATCGCGTCGATCTCGATCGATCCGAAGTCGTTGACGACGACCCCGATCCGGGTGCCCCCGCGGCTCGCGAGGAGGTGGTTCAGGACGGTGGTCTTGCCGGATCCGAGGAAACCGGCGAGGACGACGACGGGGATGGGCGGGGCGGTCTGCCTGCTGTTCACCCGGTCGATCGTAGCCAGGGTCCGTCAGCCGAGCGGCGGCACGGGCTGCGGCGGGGTGGGGCCGGTGTACCGGGCGGCCGGGCGGATGATCTTCGAGTCGGCGGCCTGTTCCAGGACGTTCGCGCTCCAGCCGACCACGCGGGCGGCGCAGAAGGTCGGGGTGAACATCTCGCGGGGCAGCCCGCAGAGCTCCATGACCACGCCCGCGTAGAACTCCACGTTGGTGTGCAGTTCGCGGCCCGGCTTGAGCTCGGCGAGGATCTCCTCCACCTGCCGCTCGACCTCGACGGCGAAGTCGACTAGGGGGCCGCCGAACTGCCGGGCGATCTCGCGCAGCATCCGCGAACGCGGGTCCTCGGTGCGGTACACGGGGTGGCCGAAGCCCATGATCCGGTCCCCCGCGAGGACCCGTTCGCGGATCCACGGCCCGATCCGGTCCGCGGTGCCGATCGCGTCGAGGGTGTCGAGGGCCCGGCTGGGGGCGCCGCCGTGCAGCGGGCCCGAGAGCGCGCCGATCGCGCCGGTCAGGCAGGCGGCGACGTCGGCGCCCGTGGAGGCGATCACGCGGGCGGTGAAGGTCGAGGCGTTGAAGCCGTGGTCGATGGTGGAGATGAGGTACCGCTCGACCGCGCGGGCCCGGGCGGGATCGGGCTCCTGTCCGGTCAGCATGTACAGGTAGTTCTCGGCGTACGGGAGGTCGTCGCGCGGCTCGACCGGTTCCAGCCCCTGCCCCAGCCGGTGCAGGGCGGTGAGCAGGGTCGGTACGGCGGCGCAGGCGGCGAGCGCGTCGGCGGCCCGGCGCTCCGGGTCGATGTCGTAGACCGGGCGGAAGCCGGCCGAGGCGCCGAGCAGCGAGAGGCCGGTGCGCAGGCCGGCGAGCGGGCCGGAGAGCGCGGTGGCTCGGGCGAGGGCGGGGAGGGCGTCGCGCACCTCTTCGGGGAGCCGGCGCAGCGGGGCGATCTCGGCCGCGAAGCCGGCGCGCTCGGCGGCGTCCGCGGGCAGGGCTCCGCGGAAGAGCAGGTGCCACACGTCCTCGAAGCTGCGGCTGCCCGCGAGCTCGACCGCCGAGTACTGGCGGTAGTGGTAGAAGCCCTCACGGCCCCTGACGTCACCGAGTGCGGTTTCGGTGACCACGACTCCCGCGAGACCGCGGGGTACTTCGACGGTGGTGTTCATGGATCGACCATCCATGATGGATTGAATCCTTGTCAATATTGATTGAATCAACATGACGACGCCTCTGTAAGGTATGCGTCATGAGCGACGAGAGGGACGCCGGAACGGTCGGCGGGCGCAGGATCGGCACGCAGGAGGCGGCCCGGCTGCTCGGGGTGAAACCGGCGACGGTGTACGCGTACGTCAGCCGCGGCCAGCTCACCAGCCGCCGCGACCCGGTCGGCCGGGGCAGCAGCTTCGACGCGGCCGAGGTGGAGGAGCTGGCCCGGCGGAGCCGCCGCGAGGCGGCGGCCCCCGCGGGCGGGGAGCTGTCCGTGCGCACGTCCCTCACGCTCATCGAGGCCGACCGGTACTACTTCCGGGGCGTGGACGCCGTGGCCCTGGCCTCCCGGTACCGCTACGAGGAGGTGGCCGAGTGGCTCTGGACGGGGGCGATCGGCCGGGGCGCGCGGTTCACGTCTCCCCCGGAGACCCTCGCAGCGGCCCGGCGGGCCGTCGCGGCCCTGCCCGAGCACGGCGGTCCCCTCGACCGGCTGCGGGTGGCGGTCGCGGCCGCCGCGGTGGCGGATCCGCTGCGCTTCGACCTGTCCGAGGAGGCCGTACTGGGCTCCGCGCGCTGTCTGATCCCCACGCTGGTCGGCGCACTGCCGGAGGTGGGCCCCGCCCAGTGGGCCGGGGACGGCCGGATCGCCCGGCAGCTGTGGTCGCGGCTGACCGCGCGGGAGCCGGACCCGGACGCGCTCGCCGCGCTGGACCTGGCGCTCTCCCTGCTGGTCGACCACGATCTGGCGGCCTCGACCCTGGCCGTACGGGTGGCCGCCTCGGCGCGGGCCCATCCGTACGCGGCGGTGTCGGCGGGACTCGGCGCCCTGGAAGGGCCGCTGCACGGCGCGGCCGGACGGCTCGCGCACCGGATGCTGGTGGAGGTGCTGGAGCGGGGCGGCGCCGCACCGGTGGTGGCCGAGTACCTGCGGGCGGGCCGCCGGGTGCCGGGGCTGGGCCACCGGCTCTACCGGGGCGAGGATCCGCGGGCGCGGGCCCTGTTCGCGCGGCTGGAGGGCCTGGCGCAGGCCGCTCCGGCGCTGGGCGCGGCGCGGGAGGTGGCTGCGGTGATGGCCCGGCAGGGCGGGCTGCACGCGAATGTGGACCTGGCGCTGGCGGTGCTGACGGTGTCCTGCGGGATGGAGGCGGAGGCCGGGGAGACCGTCTTCGCGGTGTCCCGGACGGCGGGCTGGATCGCGCACGCGCTGGAGGAGTACCAGGAACGCCCGCTGCGCATGCGGCCGAGCGGCCAGTACCAGGGCCCCCGCCCGCCACAGCCGATGCCGTGACTCCCCGGCGGCACCGGCCCCGGACCATGGCGGTGGGCCGGGCAGGCCGCCCTAAGGCTGCCCCGGGGCGCCCAGCGGGCTGTGCCCAGCGGTCGGCGACGGCCGCCCGCGCGGGCGGAGTGTTCGGCGGCCCCCTGCCGCTCCCCCAGCGCCGCCAGGGCCATCGCACGGAAGCTCGCGAAGATCTTGAAGAGGTAGTCCGGACGCAGCGGTTCGGCCCGGCCCAGCACCTCGCGGTCCTCCTCCGCCCGGCCCGCCGCGGCCAGAGCGGCCCGAACGCCGCGTTCATCTCCCGGAACCGAGGCGCGGACTCCGCGAGCCGCCCCTGGCTCGCCCGCAGCGTGGCGGTCGCCATCGCCGGCTGCCCCTCGACGTGGGCCAGGCTCACCGCGGCGAACTCGGTGCACCGCTCCACGACGGCGTGCGCTCCGGTCGAGTTCGGCTCCCGGGCGAGGGCGAGCGCCTCGCAGGCCGCGCGCCACACGGCCGGCCACTGCCGGACGGCACAGTGCAGCCGGAACCGCCCGGCGGCGACGCCCACGGCACCCTCGTCGAGCAGGGGCGCCACCGGGATGTGACAAGGGCGGCGCACCGGGGACGTTCCGCTCGTGCCGGAGCCGACCTACCGTTGGTATCCATGCGGTTCCCCCTCACCAGCGCTCGACGCCTCGGGCTGCCCAGACGGGCCGTCTCCCAGATCCTGCTGACCCAGCTGGCCATCGCCGCCGGAGTGGTGGCGCTGGCCACCGGGCTGTTCCTGGCACCCCTCGGCGCCCAGCTCGACGACCAGGCCATGCGGCGCGCCCTGGCCATCGCCCAGGGCGCGGCGGCGGACCCGAACCTGGCCGCCGACCTCCTGGATTCCCGGGCCACGGCGGACAGCCCGGTGCAGGCCTCGGCCGAGCGGCTCCGCCGGGCCACCGGGGCCGAGTACGTGGTCGTCCTCGACCTGGACGGGATCCGCCGCTCGCACCCCAGCCCCGACCGCATCGGGCTGCCCGTCTCGACCGACCCCAGCGAGGCACTGGGCGGCCGCGAGGTCATGGAGATCGACGAGGGCACCCTCGGCCGGTCCGCCCGCGGCAAGGTCCCGCTGATCGCAGCCGACGGAGAGATCATCGGGGCCGTCTCGGTCGGCATCGCCTACGACGGCGTCCGCGACCGGCTCCTCGGCGCCATCCCCGGTCTGCTCGCCTACGCCGGCGGCGCCCTCGCGGCAGGCGCCCTCGTCGCCTACCTCCTCTCCCGCAGGATCCACCGCCAGACCCGTGACCTGGCGTTCTCCGATATCGCCGGCCTGCTCGCGGAACGCGAGGCGATGCTGCACTCCATCCGCGAAGGCGTGATCGCCCTCGACCGGCACGGCCGGGTCCGCCTGGTCAACGACGAGGCCGCCCGCCTCCTCGGCCTCACCCCGCACTCCCCCGGCTCCCCGGGCGCTCCCGGCGCCGCGGGCGGCTTCACCGGACGCCCGCTGGACGAGGTGATCGGCGCGGGCCGCACCGCCGACGTGCTGTCCGGCCGGGTCACCGGCCGGGACCTGCTCACGGTCCAGGGCCCCCGCGTCCTGGTCGCCAACCGGATGCCCACCGAGGACGGCGGCGCCGTCGCCACCCTGCGCGACCGCACCGAACTGGAGCACCTGAGCCGCGAGCTCGACTCCACCCGGGGCCTGATCGACGCCCTGCGCGCCCAGGACCACGAGCACGCCAACCGCCTCCACACCCTCCTCGGCCTGCTGGAGCTGGGCCTGCACGAGGAGGCGGTGGAGTTCGTGACGGAGGTCGTCGGCGTGCACCGCACGACCGCCGAGCAGGTCACCGAGAAGATCCACGACCCCCTGCTGGCCGCCCTCCTGGTGGGCAAGGCGACCGTGGCGGCGGAGCGCGGCGTGCCCCTGCGCCTGGCCCCGGCCAGCCTCCTCCCCGACCGCCTGGTCGACCCGGGCGGCCTCGTCACCATCGTCGGCAATCTGGTGGACAACGCCCTGGACGCCTCCGTCGGCTCGGCGTCGCCGCTGGTCGAGGTGGAGCTGCGCGCCGAAGGCCGGTCAGCGGTCCTGCGGGTGCGCGACAGCGGCCCCGGGGTGCCGGCCGCACACCGCGAGGAGATCTTCACCGAGGGCTGGTCGACCAAGCAGCCCGAGGCCCACCGCGAGCGCGGGCTGGGTCTGGCCCTCGTACGCCGCCTCGCGGAGCGGCAGGGCGGCAGCGCCCGGGCCGGCGGGGCAGCGGACGGAGGGGCGGAGTTCTCCGTCGTACTCCCGGAGGCCCTGCGATGAAAGAGACCCCGATTCACGTATTGGTCGTCGACGACGACGTGCGTGTTGCCCTGATCAACGCGGCCTACGTGGCGAAGGTTCCCGGTTTCCGCGTGGCGGCCCAGGTCCATTCCGCCGCCGAGGCACTGGAGTTCCTCACGGCGCATCCCGTGGACCTGGTCCTGCTGGACCACTACCTGCCCGACGAGAACGGCCTGGACCTCGTGCGCCGGATGCGTCAGCTCGGCCACGGCACCGACGTGATCATGGTCACGGCCGCCCGCGACCTCGCCACCGTCCAGGCCGCCATGCGCCTCGGCGCGCTCCAGTACCTGGTCAAGCCGTTCACCTTCGCCGGCCTGCGCTCACGCCTCGAGGCGTACGGCGCCCTGCGCCGCACCCTGGACACCGGAGGCGAGGCCGAACAGGCCGAGGTAGACCGGATCTTCGGGGCCCTGGCCGCCGCCGGCTCCCCGAACGAGCTCCCCAAGGGCCACTCCCCGACCACCGCGGAACTGGTCCGCCAGGTCCTGCGCTCCGCGGAGGGCCCGCTGTCCACCCAGCAGATCGCCGACCGCGCGGGGATCAGCCGGCAGACCGCCCAGCGCTACCTGAAGCTCCTCGACCGCGCCGGCCGCGTCACCCTGGCCCTGCGCTACGGCGAGACCGGCCGCCCTGAGCACCGCTACACCTGGCTGCCCTCCGAAGGGGCGTGACGGCTCACACCGCCCCGGCTCCGGTCAGCGAACGGACCTCGGTCTCGGCGTGCTTCGCCTCGTCGGGCTCCTCCGCCGAGGTGACCGTGCCCAGCCAGCCCGCCAGGAAGCCCAGCGGGATCGAGACGATCCCCGGGTTCTGGAGCGGGAAGTACTGGAAGTCCACCCCGGGGAACAGCGATTCGGCGCTGCCGGACACCACAGGCGAGACCAGCACCAGCAGCACCGCCGGGACCAGGCCGCCGTAGACCGACCAGACCGCTCCGCGGGTGGTGAACCCGCGCCAGAACAGCGAGTACAGCAGCACCGGCAGGTTGGCCGAGGCCGCCACCGCGAAGGCCAGCCCCACCAGGAAAGCCACGTTGAGGTCTTGGGCGAGCAGCCCGAGGGCGATCGCCACCGCCCCGATCCCGACGGCCGCGACCCGGGCCACCGCGACTTCGCTGCGCTGCTTGGCGTGCCGCCGCTTGAGGGAGGCGTACAGGTCGTGCGCGACGGAGGCGGAGGAGGCCAGGGTGATCCCGGCGACCACGGCAAGGATGGTGGCGAAGGCGATGGCGGCCACGAAGGCGAAGAGCACCGTGCCACCGGTGGAACCGGCGCCGCCGCCGAGGAAGGCCGCGAGCAGCGGGACGGCCGTGTTCCCGGAGGCGTTCGACGCCCGCACCGCGTCCGGCCCGACCAGCGCCGCCGCCCCGAAGCCGAGGACGATGGTCATCAGGTAGAAGCCGCCGATCAGGCCGATCGCCCACACCACCGAGCGGCGGGCCGCCCGCGCCGTGGGCACGGTGTAGAAGCGCGACAGGATGTGCGGCAGCCCGGCCGTCCCGAGGACCAGGGCGAGGCCGAGGCTCATGAAGTCGACGCGGGCGGTCCAGTCCCCGCCGTACTTGAGCCCCGGGCCCAGGAACCGGGCCCCGTGGCCGCTGCGTTCGGCCGCACTGCTGAGCAGCGTGTCGACGTTCCCGTGGAAGCGCAGGAGCACGAGCCCGGTCAGTGCGATCGCCCCGCCCATCAGCAGGACGGCCTTGACGATCTGGATCCAGGTCGTGGCCCGCATCCCGCCGAAGGACACGTACACGACCATCAGCGCCCCGACCCCGACCACGGCCAGGGTCCGGGCCCCGGTGCTGGAACTCCCCAGCAGCAGGCCCACGAGGCTGCCCGCGCCGACCATCTGCGCGACGAGGTAGAGCACGGAGACGACGACCGAGGAGGTACCCGCCGCGATCCGCACCGGCCGCTCGCTCATCCGCGCGGCAACCACGTCGGCGAGAGTGAAGCGACCGCAGTTTCGGACCAGTTCGGCGACCAGGAACAGCACGACGAGCCAGGCGACGAGGAAGCCGACCGAGTAGAGCATGCCGTCGTAGCCGAAGAGGGCGATCAGCCCGGAGATGCCGAGGAAGGAGGCGGCGGACATGTAGTCGCCCGCGATGGCGAAACCGTTCTCCAGCGGCGAGAACAACCGCCCGCCGGCATAGAACTCCTCTGCCGACCCGTGCCGGTTGCGGCTGACCCAGGTGGTGATGCCCAGGGTCACCGCGATGAAGACGCTGAACAGGATCAGCGCGAGGCTCTGGTGCTCGGTGGTCACCGGCCGGTCCCCCTCGCGCGGGTCCGCTGCTGGTCGCGCTCCTGCTCGAAGACGGTCCAGCGCAGGTCGAGCGCCGCCCGGTCCCGGCGCAGCCGCGCGTGCCGGGCGTAGGCCCAGGTCAGCAGGAAGGTGCTGAGGAACTGGCCGAGCCCCGCCAGCATGGCCACGTTGACCGCGCCGGCCACCGGCCGGGCCATCACCCCGGGTGCGACGGTGGCGGCGACCACGTAGGCCACGTACCAGAGGAGGAAGCCCGCCGTCGCGGGGACGACGAACCCCCGGTAGCGGCTGCGAACCTCCTGGAAGGCGGCGCTGCGCTGCACTTCGCGGTAGATGTCGGACGCACCGGGGGCCTGGCGGGCGTGGGGTGCGTCCGACCGCTCGTTCTCGCTCTCACCCCACCCGACGGCCAGCGCGTCGTACCAGGGGTCGTCGAGCCGGATCGTTCCGGCATCGGGACCATCGTGCTTGTCCACCGAACTCTCCTTGTCCGCCGCCGCATTGGCCGCGTGCCCACAAGGATGGGCGGAAGCGTTCGTTTCAAGACTGGTGTCCGGGTGCTCTTCACTCCTTCAGGTGACGGAGTGAAGAGCACCTCATCCACAAGCCGAGCCGGGCCGAGCCAAGCCGAGCTGGACCGAGCCGGGCGGACGCGTCAGGCGTCGATGCGCGAGCGGTCCAGGGTGGCCGCGGAGCTCGTGATGAACTCCTTGCGCGGGGCGACCTCGTTGCCCATGAGCAGGTCGAAGACCGTCTCGGCCGAGTCCAGGTCGCCGATGTTGATCCGGCGCAGGGTCCGGAAGCGGGGGTCCATGGTGGTCTCCGCCAGCTGGTCCGCGTCCATCTCGCCGAGGCCCTTGTAGCGCTGGATCGAGTCCTTGTACCGGATGTTCTTGCGCTGGTACTCCAGCAGGGTCTGGCGCAGCTCGTTGTCCGAATACGTGTACACGTACTTGTCCTGGCCCTTCTTGGGCTGGACCAGCTCGATCCGGTGCAGCGGCGGCACGGCCGCGAAGACCCGGCCCGCCTCGACCATGGGCCGCATGTACCGCTGGAAGAGCGTGAGCAGCAGGCAGCGGATGTGCGCGCCGTCGACGTCGGCGTCGACGAGGAGGACGATCTTGCCGTAGCGGGCGGCGTCGATGTCGAAGGTCCGGCCCGAGCCGGCTCCTATGACCTGGATGATCGCTCCGCACTCGGCGTTCTTGAGCATGTCCGAGACCGAGGACTTCTGGACGTTGAGGATCTTGCCCCGGATCGGCAGGAGCGCCTGGAACTCCGAGTTCCGGGCGAGCTTCGCGGTGCCGAGGGCGGAGTCGCCCTCGACGATGAAGAGCTCGCTGCGGTCCACGTCGTCGCTGCGGCAGTCGGCCAGCTTGGCGGGGAGCGAGGAGGACTCCAGCGCGGTCTTGCGGCGCTGCGCCTCCTTGTGCTGGCGGGCCGCGATCCTGGTCCGGGCAGCCGCGACGATCTTCTCCATCACGGCGCGGGCCTGCTGCTTGTCGTCGCGCTTGGTGGAGGTCAGGAAGGCCTTGAGCTCCTTGGCGACCACGGCGGCGACGATCCGGGTGGCCGCCGAGGTGCCGAGGACCTCCTTGGTCTGGCCCTCGAACTGGGGCTCGGCGAGGCGGACGGTGACGACGGCGGTCATGCCCTCCATCGCGTCGTCCTTGACCACGTCGTCCTCGGCGACGCGCAGCAGCTTCGCCGAGCGCAGCACCTCGTTGACGGTCTTGGTGACCGAGCGCTCGAAGCCGGAGACGTGGGTGCCGCCCTTGGGGGTGGCGATGATGTTCACGAAGGACTTGACGCCGGTCTCGTACCCGGTGCCCCAGCGCAGGGCGATGTCCACGCCGAGCTCGCGGGTGACCTCGGTGGGGGTCATGTGGCCGCGGTCGTCGAGGACCGGGACGGTCTCCTTGAAGGTGCCCGTGCCGGTCAGGCGCAGCACGTCGCAGACGGCCTTGTCCTGGGCGAGGTAGTCGCAGAACTCGCTGATGCCCCCGTCGTAGCGGAAGGTCTCCTCGGTCTTGCCGGCGCCGTCGATGCCGCGCTCGTCGCGGACCACCAGGGTCAGGCCGGGGACGAGGAAGGCGGTCTGGCGGGCGCGCTGGTAGAGCGTCTCCAGGGAGAGCCGGGCGTCCTTGAGGAAGATCTGGCGGTCGGCCCAGTAGCGGACCCGGGTGCCGGTCTTGCCCTTGGCGATCCGCTTGACCTTGCGCAGCCCGTTGGCGGGGTCGAAGGGGCTGTCGGGACCCTGCTCGGTGAACATGCCCGGGACGCCGCGGCGGAAGCTGATGGCGTGCGTGGAGCTGCCCCGGTCGACCTCGACGTCCAGGCGGGCGGAGAGGGCGTTGACCACGGAGGCGCCGACGCCGTGCAGGCCGCCGGAGGCCGCGTAGGAGCCGCCGCCGAACTTTCCGCCGGCGTGCAGCTTGGTCATGACGACCTCGACTCCGGACAGGCCGGTCTTGGGCTCGACGTCCACGGGGATGCCGCGGCCGTTGTCCCGGACCTCCACGGAGGCGTCCTCGTGGAGAATCACCTCGATGTGGTCGCAGTAGCCGCCCAGGGCCTCGTCGACGGAATTGTCGATGATCTCCCAGAGGCAGTGCATGAGGCCCCGGCTGTCCGTGGAGCCGATATACATGCCGGGGCGCTTGCGGACGGCCTCCAGCCCTTCGAGGACGAGCAGGTGCCGCGCGGTGTAGTTGGAACCGTCCCGGTCTGCTCCGGACAGCAGCGCGCTGGAAGGCACGGACGTGTCGGCGGTCACGCAGTTCGCTCCTCGCTGAATTTCTTTTCTGGCCCAGTCGGGCGCAGGGGTGGCTCGGGTGCCGGTCGAAGGGTACCGAGGCCAGGTAGAGCCGATGCAACGCCACCCTCGCGCGTTCCTCAGCCTAGTCCAGATCCGTACGGGTGTTCGATCCCCCGTGGGAGTGAAGCAAACATCACGTTCCCTTCCGCGCATGAACCATTTAGGGTTCGGGCACGTCCTCATGAACAACCTGGCACTCTCGCCGGGGGAGGATGGAACTGCGACAAGCGCACGACTGACAACGCGAAACCGTAAAGCAACGCAATACGGCTCCTTCGCCGCCAACCGGCAGCAGCCGGCCAGCTTCGGAAGGAAGTTTCGAGGAAAAGCCGCGAGCGGGAACGTTTTCGGCCTGGTTGGATGTTGACCCTGGTACGACAGCTCGTCGAGCTAGAGAAGAGGCGACGTGACTACTGTTCTGACACCCGCGACCCCGCTGACGGCCGCTGACCGATGCGACCGTTGCGGCGCCCAGGCATATCTGCGCGTCGTCCTGCTGAGCGGCGGTGAACTGCTCTTCTGCGCCCACCACGGGCGTAAGTTCGAGCCGGAACTCAAGAAGATCGCCGCGGAAATACAGGATGAGACCGAGCGGCTCACGTCCGCTCCGGCTGCCAATGCCGACACCGAGGACCGCTGACACAGGCCTGTACCTCGCATCCGACGAGCCAGGACCGGCCATGCCGGTCGACGGGCGGCATCCCTGAGACCCAGGGGGCCGCCCGTCCTCACGTCCACGGCCCCGGGCCGCCCGCCCGATCAGGACCGCCGGCCTTCGGTGCTTCCCACGGGGACGGCTTCCCAGGCCCGCTCGGCCCGCTCCCGGCGTGGCTCCCGCGCACGCGCTGGGACCGGCTCATCCGTTCGATAGCCCTCCACGGGCCCTGCTGCCGGTACGGAGCCCCTCCGGGCACCTACCGCGACGTCCTGGGCCCCGCCTTCCCGCACGGCCCTCTGCGGGCCCGTGACGAACTCGGCCAGCGGGGCGATCCGCGTGTACACCCCGGGACTGTCGGCGCGTCCGCAGCCGCGCCCCCACGACACCAGCCCGATGAGCCGGCCCTTCGCGACCAGCGGGCCCCCGCTGTCGCCCTGGCACGCGTCCTTGCCGCCCGCGCCGTCCCCCGCGCACACCATGGAGTCGGCACGGTACTGACCGTCGGCGTCCCCCGGGTACGCGCGCCCGCAGACCTCGTCCGACAGCACCGTCACCCGTGCCGCGCGCAGGGCGTACGCGTAGTCACCAAAGCCGCTCGTGTCGCCCCAGCCGTACACGGCCGCCTCGGTCCCCGCCGCGTAGGCGGTGTCCCCCGGGCCGGCCATCGGGAGCACGTGCTGAGCGGGAACCGGCTCGGCGAGCTCCAGTACGGCGAGGTCGCCGGCGTTGCTCCCGGTGTCGTAGGCCGGGTTCACCCGGGCCGCACGCACCGCGATCTCCCTGCCGTCCGTCGCGCGCAGTTCCGTACGACCGGAGACCACCCGGAAATCGGGGACGGACTCGACGGGGCCGCCCAGCACCTGGCTGCCCAGGCAGTGCGCCGCGGTCACGACCGTGGTCGGGGCGACGACGACGCCCCCGCAGAACTGCCCGCCCCGCGTACCCCCGAACCGGTCACGGCTGGCGAGGGCCACCACCCAGGGGCTGTCGGCCACCTTCACCGGCTTGCCGCCGATCACCACGCTGTCCGCGGCCACCGGCGGCGCCTGGGCCAGCGGGCCCACGGCCGCTCCCGCCACCAGGGTCAGCGCCCCCGCCAGAGCACGGGCAAAGGGACGACGCATGAGGCCTCCTGACTCCGAGTGTGCATGACTCCACCCAGAGTGGGATGACCTGTGGCCGTGCGCACCCGCGCACGGCCACCGGCGTACGGTCCCCCGCGTCGCCTACCGGTCAGTCCAGGTAGTCGCGCAGCACCTGCGAACGCGACGGGTGACGCAGCTTCGACATCGTCTTCGACTCGATCTGACGGATCCGCTCGCGCGTGACGCCGTAGACCTTGCCGATCTCGTCGAGGGTCTTGGGCTGGCCGTCCGTGAGGCCGAAGCGCATCGAGACCACGCCGGCCTCGCGCTCACTCAGGGTGTCCAGCACGGAGTGGAGCTGCTCCTGCAGGAGCGTGAAGCTCACGGCGTCGGCCGGTACGACGGCCTCCGAGTCCTCGATGAGGTCGCCGAACTCGCTGTCGCCGTCCTCGCCGAGCGGGGTGTGCAGGGAGATCGGCTCGCGGCCGTACTTCTGGACCTCGATGACCTTCTCGGGGGTCATGTCGAGTTCCTTGGCCAACTCCTCCGGGGTGGGCTCGCGGCCCAGGTCCTGGAGCATCTGGCGCTGGACGCGGGCGAGCTTGTTGATGACCTCGACCATGTGCACCGGGATGCGGATGGTGCGGGCCTGGTCGGCCATGGCGCGGGTGATCGCCTGGCGGATCCACCACGTCGCGTAGGTGGAGAACTTGTAGCCCTTGGTGTAGTCGAACTTCTCGACCGCGCGGATCAGGCCCAGGTTGCCCTCCTGGATCAGGTCCAGGAAGAGCATGCCGCGGCCGGTGTAGCGCTTGGCGAGGGAGACCACGAGGCGGAGGTTGGCCTCGAGGAGGTGGTTCTTCGCCCGGCGGCCGTCCTCGGCGATGATCTCCAGCTCGCGCTTGAGCTTCGGTGCCAGCTTGTCGGAGTTCGCCAGCTTGTCCTCGGCGAACAGGCCCGCCTCGATGCGCTTGGCGAGCTCGACCTCCTGCTCGGCGTTGAGGAGGGGGACCTTGCCGATCTGCTTGAGGTAGTCCTTGACCGGGTCGGCGGTGGCGCCGGCGACCACGACCTGCTGGGCGGGGGCGTCGTCCTCGTCGTCGGAGATGACGAAGCCCTTGTTCTCGCCGCCCTCCTCTTCCTCTTCGGCCTCGGCCTTCGCGGCGTCGGGGCCCTCCTCCGCGGCCTCCTCGTCACCGGCCTCGTCGCCGTCCTTCTTGGCGGCGGTCTTCTTCGCCGCGGTCTTCTTCGCGGCGGTCTTCCTGGCCGGCGCGGCCTTCTTGGCCGCCGTCTTCTTCGCCGCCGTCTTCTTGGCGGCGGGCTCGGCTCCGGGCTCCTCCGCGAGAGCGTCCGCGGTCTCCGGGTCCACCGTCCCGGCCGCCGGGGCCGCGGCTTCGGCGCTGCTCGCCGTCGTCTTCGCCGCCGTCTTCCTGGCTACGGGCTCGGTGGCCGTCCGCTTGGCCGGGCTCTTCGCTGCGACGCTCTTGCGGGTGGTGCGCTTGGGCGACTCCGCGGCACTGACCATCAGCGTCACACCCTCTTCCTCGAGGATCTGGTTGAGGCTGCGCAGAACATTCTTCCACTGGGTCGCAGGAATCTGGTCAGCCTCGAAGGCCCGACGCACGTCATCGCCGGCGATCTGCCCCTCGGCCTTGCCCCGCTCGATGAGCGCCATCACAGACTCGGAATCGGCGATCTCCGGCGGGAGCGTACGGGATGTGCTGGCCGACACGAACAACCTCTCGGAACGATGGAAACGGCTTCCGACCCCGGGCCTCGTGGTGCTGGACCGGAGCCGACGACCACCGACTGGGGATGGGCCGGCGGCGCGGGCAGGGGCCGGGGAGCTGCACAGCACCCACAAGGGCTGCTGCATTCCCTCCGTCGGCCATCACCTCTTAGGTCATCGCGGGACCTCGCGGAGCGTTACGCCCAATCTTCGTGGCAGAAGTCACACCCCGTATGCACTGATGCCGGTCATACGGTCATACGCCCGGGGCGCGGCACGGTGCGAGGGGCCGGGAAGGCGCCGCACACCGGTGTCGCCGGACCCGACCGGGCCCGGCGACACGACGTGCACCCCCGCGCTTCCGCCCCTCAGTGCTCGCGCGGGGCGGGGACCACGCGCTCGACCTCCGGATGCACCGTCAGGAGCTGGCGCATGGCGCTCTCGGCACCCGCCGCGTCTCCGGAGGCCAGGGCCTCGACCATGCGCGCGTGGTGGGCGACGCAGGTCTCGCTCGGCCGGTCGCAGGCGGTGATCGGGCTGCCGGAAACCTGGAGCGCGGCCGAGACGATGCCGGAGAGGTGCTCCAGCATGCGGTTGCCGGCGACCTGGATCAGGAGCGCGTGGAACTCGTTGTCGGCGCGCGCGAAGGTGATCGCGTCGCCCTGGCCGAGGGCGTGGCCCATGATCTCGACCATGTCGGCGAGGCGCTGCTGGATGTCGGGGCGGCCGTGGCCCGCGGCGAGGCGGGCGGCGAGCGGCTCGATGGTCCAGCGGAGTTCGTTCAGCTCGCGGCGCTGGTCGTCACGCTGGGGGCCGAAGGCCCGCCACTCGATGATGTCGGGGTCGAGCAGGTTCCAGTCGGCGACGGGCCGGACCCGGGTGCCCACGTTGGGGCGGGCGCTGACGAGGCCCTTGGCCTCCAGGACCCGCAGCGATTCGCGGACGACCGTGCGGGAGACCTCGAAGCGCTGGCCGATCTCCTCGGGGACCAGGGGGCGGTCCGCACCGAGGTCGCCGGAGACGATCATCTGGCCGAGTTGCTGGACGAGTTGGCCGTGCAGGCCGCGGCCGCGGCTGCCTGCCGCGCGTCGGCCCACACGGCTCAACTCGACGTCGGCACCGTCCCAGTGGGGCGCTCCGGCGCGGTCGGACCCCGGGGTCTCCGCGTAGGGGTAGCGGTCGAGTTCGCCCGCGCCGGCGAGGCCGGAATCGGCATGGCGGGCGGCGGTCATCATGGTGTGCGCAAGGGTACTCACGAATCCTTTGTCGGTCGTGCCTCCATGACCCTTGAGGTCTTTGGTGAAAAGCACACGAAAGGGTGATCGGTGCCACCTACGCAATTGACGACTTATCGTAAAGAACCGGGCCTTTTACGGGGTGTTGCGGTCCGCTTCCCGCGAGGCGGACCACAACGGTCCCGTACGCGACTTCTCCCGCTCCGGAACGATCACCAACGGACCCTGCCGCGCAGTCCGGTGAACCCATAGGCGCACAACAGGACCATCAGCGACAACACGAGTGCGGTTCCGACGGGTTGGGCCATCACCCGCAGGGCCCCGAGGAGCAGGCGGTCCGCCTCCGGCGGCCACTGCACCCAGGCCAGGCCGCGCAGCCGGGGTCCGAGTCCCGTCATCGGGTAGGCGGACGAGCCCTCCAGCGCCCGCCGGACCAGCGGGACCACGATCACCGGTACGGCGAGCACCGCGGCCAGGCCGGCGGTGGCGGACCGGAAGACGCCGGAGGCCAGGACGCCGGCCCAGGCGCATCCGATGAGCAGGCCGGCCCAACTGGCGGCCGGGGAGAGCCACTCCGCCGGGGTGCGCAGCGGACCGCTGTCGAATACGAGGGCCAGCGCGGCGGCGTCCGCCGTGACGGCCAGGGCGCCCAGCAGGAGGGCCAGGACCGCCGCGACGCCGAGTTTGACGGCGAGCAGCCCCATCCGGCGGGGCACTGTGCCCCGGTCGGCGGCGAGTGCCGGGTAGCGGTACTCCTCGCCGAAGGCCAGGGCGCCCAGCAGCCCCGCCCCGAGCGCGGCGGGCGGCAGCGGGAGCAGCTCCGGCCAGGCGGCGAGGAGCCGGTTCTGCGGGGTGTGCCCGGCCCGGGCCAGCACCAGGGCGGTGAGGACGGAGACGGCAACGACGAGGGCGGCGGTGAGGACGGGCGTGGCGGTGCCGAAGACGCGGAGCAGCTCGTAGCGCAGCGGCCGGAGCGGTCCTCCGACGCGACGCACCGCCGACACGGGCCGCCGGGACCGGGCGTGCCGGGCGCGGCCGCCGAAGGCCCCTCCGGAAGCCCCGTCGGCACCCTCGCCGGCGGTCGGTCCGTCCGCCCCGCCCGCCGGGCCGCCGGGCGGGGCGGCGCGCGCCCCGTCCGGGGCCGTCGCAGAGACCGCCTCGGTCGCCGCGGTGGCGGCCGCAACGGTGGCCGTCGCGGCCGGGACCACGCTCGCAACCGGCGGGGCTCCGGCGGCGGAGCGGGCGTGCGGGAGCGGTGACGTCGGCGCGCCGGCGTCACCCGTCTCGTCGGCGAGCCGGTGGACCAGCACCCCGTGCCGGAACGCCGCCTCGCCGACCTCGGCGCAGTTGCTCCCGTACACCGACAGCCGGCTGCCGCTCTCCTCGACGATCTCCACCGAGCGGTGGGCGGCCCGGGCCTCGCGGCCCAGCACGTCGGCCAGCCGCGCCGCGTGCGGGGTGCGCACGGCGACCCGCGGCCGCAGCCGGGTCCGGGCGAACTCGGCGGCGTCCTGGTCGGCGACGAGCCGGCCCGCCGCGATGCTGACGACCCGGTCGGCGCTGCGCGCGGCTTCCTTGGCGTCGTCGGTGGTGAAGAGCACCGCGCCGCCGAGGGAGGCGTGGCCGCGCAGCAGACCGTGCAGCCAGCCGCGTTCGCGGGGGGAGAGTCCGGCGCCCGGCTCGTCCAGGAGCAGGGTGCACGGATCGGCGAGCAGCGCCGCGGCCAGCGCGACCCGGCGCTCCATGCCGAGGGAGAGCGAACCGAGCCGCTGGTCGCGCAGCCCCGCGATCCCGACGACCTCCAGCATGGTGTCGGCCCGCGAGGCCGGCACCCCGGCGGCGGCGCAGAGCATCCGCAGCTGGTTGCGGACGGTCCGGGCGGGGTTGCCCGGGACGTCGCCGAGCAGCACGCCGACCTCACGGCCGGGGTACGGGATCCGGTGCAGCGGGCGGCCGCGGAAGTAGGTGACGCCACGGCCCGGTTCGAGTTCGAGCATGAGCCGCAGCGCGGTGGTCTTGCCCGAACCCGGCTCGCCGAGCAGGGCGGTCACGGTCCCCGGGCGAGCCTCGAAGGTGAGGTCGTCCACGAGGGGCGGGGCGTCGTGGCGGGAAGTGCTGGTGAGTCCGATGGCCTGGAGCATCGCTTCTCTCGCGGGGGGTGAGACCGCTCTGCGGCAGGGTGAGTACCACAAACAAGATAACGCGATATGTCCGATTTTCGACGCAACCCGCCCGTCGGGACGTCAGACTTCCGGACGCAGCATCGGCGGGTTGAGCAGCGTGGCCCCGCCGGCCCGGAACAGCTGGGCGGGGCGCCCGCCCTGACGGGTCGTCGTCCCCCCGGCCGGGACCAGGAATCCGGGGGTGCCGGTGACCTTGCGGTGGAAGTTCCGCGGGTCCAGGGCGACACCCCAGACGGCCTCGTACACCCGGCGCAGCTCGCCGACGGTGAACTCCGGCGGGCAGAAGGCAGTGGCCAGCGAGGAGTACTCGATCTTCGAGCGGGCCCGCTCCACGCCGTCGGCGAGGATCCGGGCGTGGTCGAAGGCGAGGCCCGCCGAGGCCTCGTCCCCGGAGGCGAGCACCTCGTCGACGGGGGCCCAGCGGGCGCTGTTGGCGTCTCCGCCGGCCCGGGGCGCAGGCAGGTCCGGAGCCAGCACCAGGTGCGCCACGCTGACGACACGCATCCGCGGATCCCGCTTCGGATCGCCGTAGGTCGCCAGCTGTTCCAGGTGCGCCCCGTTGTCCACGCCCGGTGCGGCGGGGTCGTGCGCGCAGAGCCCGGTCTCCTCGGAGAGCTCGCGGGCGGCGGCCGCCCCCAGGTCCTCGTCCCCTCGGACGAAACCGCCGGGCAGCGCCCAGCGCCCCTGGAACGGCGGCTCACCCCTGCGGACCACCAGCGCGCAAAGCGCGTGGCGCCGCACGGTGAGCACGACCAGGTCGACGGTGACGGCAAAGGGCGGAAAGGCCGACGGGTCGTAGGGCGACATGCCGCGATCATAGTCGTCTGCCTGACGATAAACAGCTGTTTGGTGACCTTGGAAGTACTGTTCTGAGGACTAGCCTCCCAGTTGGAGCGCATCGGCCGCCTCCTCCACCATGGCGAGGCCGAGCCTGCTGATCCGTACCGCGAAGGGCTCCCCCGCCACCCGCAGGCCCGAGAGCCGCAGCGCGCCGAGCGGGGCGCCGGGGAGCGGGACGAGGGCGACCGTGCCGGCGGGGGCGTCGGGGCGGATCCCGGCGATAGCGGTCAGCACGTGGACCCCGGCCGCCGCGGCCACGGCGGCCGGCCGGCATGCCGCCGGGTGCGGGAGCGGGGCGCCGGTGGCGGTGCGCTGCTCGGCTGCGAACATCTCGGGCAGCCGGTACCCGAAGGCCTCCGCCGCGTCCAGCAGGCCGCCGAGCAGGCCCGCGGCCTCCCGCTCGAAGCCCGCCTGGGCCAGCCCGGCCACCGCCACCGCGCTCTCGTAAGGGCGCACCGCCCCGGAGCGGTGGCCGAACGGGTTGTGCCCCGGCTCCTTGACGGCCATGCTCCGCAGCCCCCATCCGCAGTCCATGGCGGGGGCGCCGAGCAGCCGGGCCAGCTGCTCGGCGCGCGCCCGGTCCAGGAGCCCCGGGGCGAGGCGGCCGCCGCCGAGCAGTCCGGTGTCGAGCAGGTGGGCGGCGGCCCCCGTGAGCCGGGGCAGCGGCCGTCCGTCGGGGTGCAGGGCCGCGGCGGGCCGGCCGCCGTCCGGGCCGTCGATCCAGAACCGGGCCCGGAACCGCGCCCGCAGCTCCGCCGCGCGCTCCCGCCACTCCTGGGCCCCCGGGCGCCCGCACGCGGCGAGGAGGTCGGCCCCGAGCAGGGCGGCCCGGTGGGCGTGGGCCTGGGTCTCGCAACGGCGCGGCCCTGGATCGGGGTCGGCCAGGAAGCCGTCCTCCCCGAGCGCGCCGCGCAGCCACTCCAGGCACCTCTCCGCGGCCGGCAGCAGCGCGGCCAGCTCCCCCTCCGGCATGCCCCAGAGCCTGGCCTCGGCCAGCACCGCCGGGAAGGCCAGCGTCGCCTCCGTGCCGGTGCATCCCGGGGGGAGCTGCGGTCCCGCCCCGCGCAGGGGCCCCGGGATCTTCCCGGCGTCGGGCCCCCGCCCGCCGGTCTGGGACCGGGCCAGGATGCGCAGGGTGGCCGCCGCGAGCCCGGTGCCGAGCGGCAGCGCCATCCTGGCGGCCCACAGGGCTTCGGCCGGGGCCAGCCCGAGCCGCCAGGGCGCACCCGCCGCGGCGAAGGAGTCGCCGGGCTCCCCGGGGTCCCTCAGCAGCAGCGCGCGCAGATCCTGGACGCTGGTCGCGAACCACGCCTCGGCCCTCGGATCGTCCCCCTCGGCCCGGCCTTCGGCCAGCGGGTTCGCCACCTGGCCCGCGGGCGCCCGCGCGACGCGGTCCTGCGTGGTCCGCAGCTCGATGGTGCGGGACTCCCCGGGGCCCAGTTCGAGCTGCCAGCGCAGCAGCCCGGCCGAGGCCAGCGCGTCGTCCGGCGGCGGATCGGCGGCGGTGACGGCCTGCGCCTCGCCGGTGCTCCAGCGCAGCCCGGCCGCGTGCACCCCGGCGGGCAGTTCCGGCCCGGCCCGGCCGGCCGCCACCGCGGCCAGCTCGGCCAGATCCGTGCCGAGCAGCACCTCCACCGGGAGGCGCACGGGCCGGGCCGTGAAGCTGCGCAGGGTGATCCGCTCGGTGCCGTCCGCGTGCCGGACCCGTTCCACCCCGATGTCCGGGTCGGGGCCGGGCTCGGCCCCCGTGCGCACCGTCGCGGTGAAGGCGGCGCGGTCGGCGCCGAGGCTGCGCCCCTGCACCGAGACCGGGTCCCGGCCGCCGACCCGCAGCACGCAGCGGGACAGCAGCCGCCGCCCGGCGCGGTAGATCCCGTCGATCCCCCTGCCGGTCAGCTGGCCGTGCTCGGGCGAGATCACCAGGCAGGGCGCGGCGACGCAGATGACGGCGCCGTGTACGGGCGGCAGCTCGGGCCTGCGGGCGGCGGGCACCCCGGCTGGGCGGGGAGGTGCGGGGTGGGACATGTGTCGCCTTGTCTGCGCTCCGGTCGGTTCGGCGGGGCAGCGGCGAGGCCGGGTCCCCGCCACCCTCCAGGGGAACGCCCCCACCCCCGCCCGGGTCACGGGCCGCGGCGCCGGGTGGGCGCGCGCGGGGCGGAGTCGGGGCCGCACGATCAGGCCCAGGGCGCTCCGGATCCGGTGCGCCGGGGTGCCGCGCGAGGGCGCCCGACGGGGGCTCACTGGTCGCTCCTCGCGGTGCGGCGGGACTCCCGGCGGGTGGTGGCCCGGTCCCGGCGGCCGGGCGGACGGGTGCCCGCCTTCGGTCGCCCGCGCCGGGGCTCCCGGCGGCTGCGTTCCTCCCGCAGGCACTGCCTCAGCCCCTCGGGGTCGATGCCTTCGTTGCAGGCGTGGTGGAGCAGCAGGGCGAAGCGGTACTCGGCGTCCGCCCGCAGGGCCAGCCCCAGGGCGATGCGGGCGGTCGGTTCGTCCCCGGTGGACCAGGAGACCCAGCCGGCGAGGGTGAGCGGGGCCGCCGCGTGCTCCCCGTACGCTCCGACGCAGCGCCGGGCCAGGGCCCGCCACAGCCGCAGGGCGGGGGCGGCTTCCTCGCCCTCCATCCATTCGGCCGCGACGTCGCGGATCTCGCGGTCCTGGAGGCCGAGGATCAGCGCGGCGGCCTCGTCGTGGGTGAGCAGCGCGTCGTCCCAGTCGTCGGCGCGGGGCCCGCCCTCGGCGGGCGGGGCGAGGGTCATGCGGCGCATCAGGCTCCCGGCCAATGCGATGGTCTCGGCACCGACCTCCTCCCGGGTGGCCCCGTCGAGGATCTTCGGGACCAGGGCGGCGGCGGCCCGGTCGAGGGCCCGTTCCATCTCGCCGGCGAACGCCCCCCGCAGCGGTGCCAGCCGCCGCTCGATCTCCTTGAGGGAGCCGCGGACCCGGAGTCCCGCGAAGGTGGCCGCGGCGGCGAGCACCGAGGTGCCCGCGGCCAGCGTGGTGCCCTCGGCCGGGCAGCACCGCGCGTCGGGGCAGACGTAGGACCAGAACCGGCCCGCCGAGATGCACAGGGCTTCCAGCACGGGCACGTCCAGCGCCCCGCAGGCCAGCCGGATCCGCTGGGCGAGCGGGCGCAGCCGGGTCATCACCCGCTGCCCGCTCTCCTCCCCGCGCGGCTCCTGGCAGAGGAAGACGACGATGCCGTCGGGCTTGCCTCCGCGCCGTTCGCTGCCGCGGATCAGGCAGTCCGCGACCTGGCGTGCGGTGTCCTCCCATTCGGAAGGGGCGGTGGGGATGCCGACGCGGAGCCGGCCGCCGAAGCGGCCGCCCTCACCGTGCACGGCGACCATGACGAGGGAGTCGGTCGGGTGGAACCCGAGCATGTAGGGCAGCGCGTCGGCCAGTTCGGCCGGGCTGCGCAGGGTGATCTGCGGTTCGGTCGCGGCTCCGGTCGCGCTGGGAGCGGGCCGCTCGGACGGGGTGCGTGATTCGTGGTTGTTCGTCATGTCCCGAAGATCCCGTGGGCCCTCCGATCGCGAAAGCCCTGTGGATAACTCATGATTTATCTTTCAACATCCACAGGCCCAGAGCGGCATTGGCACGATGTCAGAGGCATCGGGTTGCATGGGGGCATGAACGCAGACCTGAGGTCCTCGGCCGACTCCGTACTGGCCCGGCTCGTGGGCGACCCCACGGGCACCGCTCGGCTGCGCGAGGACCAGTGGCTCGCGATCGAGGCCCTCGTCGCGCACAAGCGGCGGGCCCTGGTGGTGCAGCGCACGGGCTGGGGCAAGTCCGCGGTCTACTTCGTCGCGACCTCGCTCCTGCGGGCGGGCGGCGCGGGCCCCACCGTGATCGTCTCCCCCCTCCTCGCGCTGATGCGCAATCAGGTCGAGGCCGCCGCCCGGGCCGGCATCCGCGCCCACACCATCAATTCGGCCAACCCCGAGGAGTGGGAGAACATCCAGGCGGAGGTCGCCGCGGGCGAGGTCGACGTCCTGCTGGTGAGCCCCGAGCGGCTGAACAACCCGGACTTCCGCGACCAGGTCCTGCCCAAGCTGTCCGCCGCGACCGGCCTGCTCGTGGTGGACGAGGCCCACTGCATCTCCGACTGGGGCCACGACTTCCGCCCGGACTACCGCAGGCTGCGCACCATGCTCGCGGACCTCCCGCCGGGCGTCCCGGTGCTGGCCACGACGGCGACGGCCAATGCTCGGGTGACCGCCGATGTCGCCGAACAACTGGGCACCGGAGCCGGTACGGACGCACTGGTGCTCCGCGGCCCGCTGGACCGCGAGAGCCTGAGCCTGGCGGTCCTCACCCTGCCCGACGCCGCGCACCGGCTGGCCTGGCTCGCCGACCACCTCGGCGAGCTGCCCGGCTCCGGGATCATCTACACGCTGACGGTGGCGGCGGCCGAGGAGGTCACCGCGTACCTGCGCCACCGCGGGCACACCGTCGCCTCGTACACGGGCAAGACGGAGAACGCCGACCGCCAGCAGGCCGAGGAAGACCTCCAGGCCAACCGCGTCAAGGCCCTGGTGGCGACGTCCGCTCTCGGCATGGGCTTCGACAAGCCCGACCTGGGGTTCGTCGTGCACCTGGGCTCGCCCTCCTCCCCCATCGCCTACTACCAGCAGGTGGGCCGCGCGGGCCGTGGCGTGGAGCACGCGGAGGTGCTGCTGCTGCCGGGCCGCGAGGACGAGGCGATCTGGCAGTACTTCGCCTCGGTGGCCTTCCCCCCGGAGGAGCAGGTGCGCCGCACCCTCGACGTGCTGGCGCAGGCGGGCCGCCCGCTCTCGCTGCCCGCCCTGGAACCGCTGGTCGACCTGCGCCGCACCCGCCTGGAGACGATGCTCAAGGTCCTCGACGTGGACGGAGCCGTGCACCGGGTCAAGGGCGGCTGGACCTCGACGGGCCAGCCGTGGGAGTACGACGCCGAACGCTATGCCTGGGTGGCCCGTCAGCGGGCCGCCGAGCAGCAGGCGATGCGCGACTACGCGGCGGCCACCGGTTGCCGGATGGAGTTCCTGCGCCGCCAGCTCGACGACGAGGAGGCCGCGCCCTGCGGCCGCTGCGACAACTGCGCCGGGGCCCGGTTCACCGCGGACGTCTCCACGACCGCGCTGGACACCGCTCGCGGCGAACTGGGCCGGCCCGGCGTGGAGCTGGAGCCCCGCAAGATGTGGCCGACCGGCCTCGCGGCGGTCGGCGTGGACCTCAAGGGGCGCATCCCGGCCGGGGAACAGGCCTCGACGGGCCGGGCGCTGGGCCGGCTGTCCGACATCGGCTGGGGCAACCGGCTGCGGCCGATGCTCGCCCCGCAGGCTCCGGACCAGCCTGTTCCGGACGATGTGGCGCAGGCCGTGGTGGCGGTCCTGGCCGACTGGGCCCGGGGCCCGGGCGGCTGGGCCTCGGGCGCGCCCGACGCGCCGGCGAGGCCGGTGGGCGTGGTCTCCCTGCCCTCGCGCTCCCGGCCCCAGCTGGTCGGCTCGCTGGCCGCGCGGATCGCCGAGGTCGGGCGGATGCCATTGCTCGGGACGCTGGCGTACACGGATCAGGCACCGGAGTTCGGACTTCCGTCCTCGAACAGCGCCCAGCGGGTGCGTGGCCTCCACCAGGCCTTGGCCGTTCCCCCGAACCTGGCCGCGACGCTCGCGGAGGCAGCGGGTCCGGTGCTCCTCGTGGACGACCGCGCGGACAGCGGCTGGACCCTCTCCGTGGCTGCCCGACTGCTCCGACGGGCGGGCGCGCGGGAGGTGTTCCCCCTGGTGCTGGCGCTCCAGGGGTAGCCGAATGCGTCATCTTCGGCGTGGCGGGGCAAGGATATGAACGGCATACCGATGGATTCCGGTCGGCGGCGGCAATTGCTCGTTGCCGCATGCTCGGAGGCCACGCGAGAATTGGAGTGCTCCCGCTCGGTTCCCCGGCGCTCTCCTGGGCCGCGCTGTGGCGCGCCCGAACTCCAGAAGTGCCCGTCCGCGGGCGTGTACCCGAAGGGAGGACCGTGACCTTCGGATCCGCCCCGCCCTCGACCACGTCCCTGACCACGGCCACCGGCGGCAGCAGTCGGCACGGCAGGCTGCTGGAACCTGCCGAATGGAACGCGGCGGGCATTCCCCTGCTCCGCAACCCCCGCGAGGTCGTCAGCGGTCTGCACTCCCGGCACGCCCCGGTGCCCTCGACGGCGGTCATCGCCGTCCTCGGCCCGGAGGAACAGCTCGTGGCGAGCGCGTCCTTCGTGCAGCGGTCGGTCTCGGCCGACGGCTGGGAGTACCGCAACGCCCTGCTGTCCCGGCTGCGCCGGATCCTCCCGCACGACCTGCGCAGACGCACCCCGGTGCGGACCGCGGTGCTGCTCTACTGCCGGGAGGGCGACGAGCGGTGGACCGAGGAGGACGGGGCCTGGATGTGGGGGCTGCGCGACGCCTGCACCCTGCACGGCCTGCGCTGCGGCGCGTACATCACGCTGACCCGCGGCGGCTGGCAGGTGCTGGGCGAAGGCCGGGGCGGCCGGCGGCCCAGCTCCGACTCGCGGCCGCAGCGCCTCGGCGACACCGTGGCCGAGTTCGCCCCGCTCGCCCTGCACACCGGCGGCGGCGCGGCCGAGGCCCTGCGCCGGACCGCGGCACGCTGACCTCGGCACACTGAACGCGGCGGCACCTCGGCCTCCGTACGCCCACCGCCCCAACCCGGGCATGCCTAACGGCCGTACACCCTGGAGCGGGCGCACGGCTGATCAGGCCTCGGGCTTCAGCGGGGCGGGCTCACGCCCTGTCCCGCCCCACGCCCTTCGCCGGGTACGGGGCGTCAGACGCCCGCACCCAGCACGGAGTTGATCTGCTGCGGGTCGCCGCACACGATCAGCAGCGCACCGGCCCGCGCGAGCGCGACCGGCAGGGCTCCGGCGAGCCTGTCGACGGCTCCGCCGTTGGCCGCGAAGACCACGACGGGGCGACCGGCGGCACGCTCGGCCTGCGCCGCGTCCGCGTAGAAGACGTCGTCCCCGGCATCGTGGAGGGCCCAGTACGCGGCCTCGCCGAAGGACAGCTCGTGCGCGGCCCACGGGTGCGGGTCCCCGGTCGTGAGCACCAGGATGTCGCCGGGCGCGCGCCCGGTGTCGAGCAGCAGGTCCACGGCCTCTTCGGCCGCGTCCAGCGCGCCCTCGGCGGAGGCCGGGATCAGCTGGATCTGCGGCACCGCCTCCGAGACGGACGGCGTGGTGGGAGCGGCGGGGGCCGCGGGAACGGGTCCGGGGGTGGCCTGCGGCGCACGCTGCGCGGGCGGTGCGGGCCGGACGGGACCGGGGCGTCCGGGCCGCGGTACGGCTACGGGACGCGGACCAGGTACGGGGCGGGGGGTCGGCGCGGTGCGGCCGGCGGCCGGCGTGACGCGGGGACCCTGGGCACTCTCGTGAATCTGAGGCTCCTCGATGGCGGGGTGAGAGGCGAGTTGATGTCTATCAAACACCGGTACGAAACGTACCGGCCGGTGGCACATGGGTGCGATCAGAAATCGAAGCCGAGTTGGCCTCCGTTTTCCAGCTCCATCGATTCCTCGCTGCGGCGCACCTTCTTCAGGTGGCGCCACCGGGGCAGCGCGTCGAGGTACGACCACGAGAGCCGGTGGTAGGGGGTGGGCCCCCGTTCCTCAAGTGCCGCCCGGTGTACGGGCGAGGGATATCCGGCGTTGGCGGCGAAGCCGAAGTCTTCGATTCCGTCGCCTTGTTGGCCGAGTTCGGCCATCATCCGGTCGCGCCGGACCTTGGCGATGACCGAGGCCGCCGCCACGGCGACGCAGGACTGATCGCCCTTGATCACCGTACGAACCCGCCAGGGCGGGCCGAGATAGTCGTGCTTGCCGTCGAGTATCACCGCGTCGGGGCGCACCGGGAGGGACTCCAGGGCCCGCTCCGCCGCGAGCCGCAGGGCGGCGGTCATCCCCAGCTCGTCGATCTCCTCCGGTGAGGCGTGCCCGAGGGCGTACGCGGTGACCCAGGCCTCCAGGACCTCGACGAGGGCATCGCGCCGCTTGGGTGTGAGCAGTTTGGAGTCGGTGAGCCCCGCGGGCGGCCGGCGCAGACCGGTGATCGCCGCGCACACGGTGACGGGACCGGCCCAGGCCCCTCGTCCGACTTCGTCGACCCCGGCGATGACCTTGGCGCCGGTGGTTGCACGGAGGGAGCGTTCGACGGTGTGGGTGGGTGCTTCGTACGGCATGGCGCCAGCAAGGTTACGCCGCCCCGCGCCGCCTGCACACCCCGGCCCGGCTCCCGCGCCGGTCCGGCCCCCGCCGGAGCCCCTGCCGAACCGCCGCGCGCCCCCTGCCGGGCCCCCGCCGAACCGCCCCGCGACCCCTGCCGGACCCCCGCCGGACCCGGGCCAGGCACCCCACGAGGCCACCACCGGGCCGCTTGCCGGCGCCTTCCGTACCGCGTCTCACACCCTGAGCACCGGCACCATGACCTCGTCGATCATCGCCCCGATCTCCGGGTCCCCCCATTCGCTCCCGCGCACCTTCGCCCCGTACATCATCAGCGCCGGAATGACGTCCACGACGAACGGACTCGTCGCGTCCGCCCGTACGTCACCCCGCTCGATCCCGCGCCGCAGCAGCCCTCTGATCAGCTGCTGGGCCGGTTCGTGCAGCCCCGACGTGATCACCCCGTGGAAGCGGCCGGCATGCGCGTGGTCGCATTCGTGAAGCACCGACCTCAGGGCCAGCCCGGCCCGCGAGGCCATCACGTCACGCATCCGCACGCACAGGAAGAAGAGGTCCTCGCGGATCGAGCCGCGGTCGGGGATCTCGCCGATCGGCGGCAGGCCGGACCGCAGCACATCGGCCACCAGGTCCGCCTTCGAGGGCCAGCGACGGTACAGCGCGGCCTTGCCGGTCTGCGCTCCCGCCGCGACGCCCTCCATCGTGAGCGCGTTCCAGCCGACCGTGCTGAGTTGCTCCAACGCGGCGTCGAGAATCGCCCGTTCGAGTTCGGGACCCCGCCTCCGCCCCGATGACGCCGCCGACCAGCGCGAACCCACCATCATCTGAACCTCCCACCGGTCCGCACGCCCAACGCGCGCCCCGCGCACGCATTTTCAGCCTTAGTGAACGCTTGCGTTCCCTAAGGCCGAGCTCCTACCGTAGACCGCAGTGAACGGATGCGTTCACTATTTCACTTTGGGGGGATCCTCAGTGACAAGCTCTCAACTCGCCACACCCCGAATAGCGGGCGCGGCCCGCCGGGAGGGGCGCCCCGGAGTGGCGCTCGCCGTCATCGCCGCCTGCCAGCTCATGGTCGTGCTCGACGCGACCATCGTGAACATCGCGCTCCCGCACATCCAGACCGCCCTCGCCTTCAGCACGACCGACCTCTCCTGGGTGCTCAGCGCCTACACCCTCACCTTCGGCGGCCTGCTCCTGCTCGGCGGCCGGGCCGGCGACATCCTCGGCCGGCGCCGCGTCTTCATGGCCGGAATCCTGCTCTTCACGCTGGCCTCGCTCCTCGGCGGCTTCGCCCAGGAGCCCTGGCAGCTGCTCGCCGCCCGCGCCCTGCAGGGCGTCGGTGGCGCCATCGCCTCGCCGACCTCCCTCGCGCTGATCACCACGACCTTCGCCGAGGGGCCCGAACGCAACCGGGCCTTCGGGGTGTTCGCCGCCGTCTCCGCCGGCGGCGGCGCGATCGGCCTGCTCGCGGGGGGCATGCTGACCGAGTGGCTCGACTGGCGCTGGGTGCTCTTCGTCAACGTGCCGATCGGCGTGCTGATCGCGGTCCTGACCCCGCTCTACATCAGCGAGTCCGAGCGCCACCCCGGCCGCTTCGACATCGCCGGCGCCCTCACCTCCACCGGCGGCATGGCCTCGCTCGTCTACGGATTCATCCGCGCCTCCGAGGACGGCTGGCGCGACTCCCTCACCCTCGGCTCGTTCGCCGCGGCCGTCGTCCTGCTCACGCTGTTCGTGGCCATCGAGTCCACGGCCCGCGAGCCGATCATCCCGCTGCGGATGTTCGCCGACCGCAACCGCGCCGGCACCTACGTGATCATGCTCAGCCTCGCCGCCGCGATGTTCGGCATGTTCTTCTTCATCGTCCAGTTCGTGCAGAACGTACTGGGATTCACCCCGATCCAGTCCGGGCTCGGCTTCCTGCCCGTGACCGTCGCCATCGTCACGGCGGCCGGCCTCTCGCAGCGGTTCCTGCCGCGCCTGGGCCCGAAGCCGTTCATGGTCACCGGAACCGCCCTCGTGGGGGCCGGGCTCACCTGGCTGACCTTCCTCCGGACCGACTCCTCGTACGTCTCCGGGGTGCTCGGGCCGATGCTGCTGTTCGGCTTCGGCATGGGCCTCAACTTCGTGACGCTCACCCTCACCGCCGTCTCCGGCGTCGAGCCGAGGGAGGCCGGCGCGGCCTCCGGGCTGCTCAACGCCAGCCAGCAGGTGGGCGGCTCGCTCGGCCTGTCGATCCTGGTCACCGTCTTCGGCACGGCCACCCGCAGCGAGGCCGAGGAGCAGACCGCGGCCTTCATGGCCCAGGCCGATCCGGGTCAGCTGGCCGCCGCCAAGGATTCCGGGCGGCTGCCCGACCCCTGGGGAGACCTCGTGCTCGCCCACGGCATCTCGACCGCGTTCTTCGCCGCCGTCGCGATGGCGGGTCTGGCCCTGGCCACCGCCCTGCTGGTGATCCGGGTGCGCAAGAGCGACCTGGAGGCCCTGAACGGCTCCGCCGCGAAGGCCGGCCCGGCCGCCTGAACGCCTCCGGCCGTGCGAAGGGCCCGGGCGCGGGAGAGATCCCGCGCCCGGGCCCTTCGTACGCGAACTCCTGGTGAGCGAAAGCCGGTACGCGAAGGACCGGTACCCGAAACGCCTAGTACTCGACGCGGCTTCCGAAGACGCCGAGGCGGCTGCACTCCGCGTACGAAGCGGCCACCGGCCGCTCCCGCAGGATCTTCCGGGCGCGGTACTCGCCCAGGCTCATCGCGTACCAGGGGACCTCGCCGGCCGCCTCCATCTCGTCGCCGATCCCCCGCAGGGCGCAGGACCGCTGCGGCTCGGGCAGCGTGTCGAGGGCGGGCACCGCGTCCGCCGACAGGGACTGGAAGTAGGCGAGGTCGATCTTGTTGTCGGCCTTGTAGCGGGCCACGTTGCGCTCGGCGACCATGCCGTCCGGGGACAGCAGGCCGAAGGCCAGGACGGCGGCGGCCGCGCTGCCCGCGACCGCGCGCGGCAGCCAGCGCGCGCCGAACACCCCGGCCGCCATGATCAGTACGATGACCAGCCCGAGCCACAGCTCCATCGCGGCCACCGACACGCGCAGCCGGGTCAGCCCGTACGCGTCCACGTAGAGGTCCATCCGGCGCAGCGCGGAGGCCACGACCACCAGCGTCATCGCGCACAGCACCCCGAGGACGACGCGGACGAAACGTCGGTCGCCCGCTCCGGCCCGCGGGGCCCAGCGCAGGGCGAGGGCGATGATGACGAGGGTGAGCAGGGTGGCCCAGAGCAGCTGCCAGAAGCCCTGCCGGGCGTACTCCGAGTAGGTGAGACCGGTGCTGCTCAGGACCTTGTCGTAGCCGCCGAACAGGACGGCCAGCTGCACGGCGTTGAAGCCCGCGAAGAGCAGGTTGAGCACGATGAGCGGAAGCGCCCATTCGACGCGGGAGCGCGGCTTGCCCGGGGCGATCTCGATCCGGTCCCAGCGCAGCGGGGCCGCGGCGGTGCGGGCGGCGGCGAGCGCGAGGACGGCGCCGAGGACGAAGAGGGCGGTCCGGGCGGGCCCGTCCCCGAGGGAGATCTCGGGCGTGAGGTCGCCCAGCAGATCGGCGAAGGCGGCGTCGGCGGAGGCGAAGAGCGTGCCGAAGATCATCAGCAGCGCCACGGCCACGACGGCCGCCTTCACGATGGGCAGCCAGCGGTCCTTGCTGATCCCCCCGCTCCGCGAGCGCAGCCCCGCCCAGGCCCAGCCGGTGCCGGTCACGGCGGACTCGACGAGGCCGAACGGGCTGAGCAGCACCCCCGGCCAGGTGCGGCCGCCGTGCAGGGCGAGCGAGCCGAGCAGGATGGCGGACAGGATCGCGAGCGTGGACGGCCACGCGGAGTCGCGCAGGGCCGGTACGACGAGGAGGGCGAGGCAGCCGACCGCCCAGACCAGGGTCCAGGGGCGGGCCGCCCGACCGGCCGCGCGGGCGGCGACGTACGCGGCGACGACGGCGGGCAGCACGGCGAGCGGCAGGCCGGGGCCGAGGCCGTCACCGAGGAGCAGGGCGGCGGCGAGTCCGGCCGCGAGGGCCGCGGCGAGGGTCGCGGTCCGCACGGGTGCGGCCTCGGCGGGGCGCACCCGTGCGGCCCACGAAGGCGCGGCCGGGGCCCCGGAATGGGATCCGGCCCGGGCCCGGGGCGGCTGCCACGCGTTGTACGCGGCGCCTCCGGGAGCCTGCGCGGCGGGCGGCGCAGGAACGGCACCCCCGGCGGCGCCCCCGTTGGCACCCCCGACCGCACCCCCAGCCGGACCCGCGGCCACACCCTCGCCCGGACCCCCGCTCGGACCCTCGGCCGGACTGGGCGTCCGGCCCACGGGCTGCGACCCGCTGCCCTCCGGCCCGGCCGCTGCGCCCGGTACGGCCCCGGCGGCGGCCCCGGACGCGGTTTCGTCCACGCCGTCGGTGTTCTCTGACATCGGGTTCCCCTCCCCTGCAGGCTGCCCCGGTCTTCCGGTTGGGGCAGCTGAGCGGACAGCGTAGGCCGGTGCCGGGCAGTTTTGAACAGGATCAAAAGGGGTCTGTGGCAGGACCGTGACAAACGGAAGGGGGCACCCCATCAGGGGTGCCCCCGGCCCGACTTGGCCACGACCTAGCGCGACGCCGCCTCCGGCAGCCAGGCCGGCAGGGCTTCGGTGCGCGCCAGCCACGCCGCCGGCAGCACCTCGTCGCCGCGCGCGCCCAGTACGCCGCCGACGATGGCGCAGGTCGTGTCGACGTCGCCGCCCACCTGCGCGGTGGTCCAGAACGCGCGCTCGTAGTCGTCCAGCGAACGCGCCGCCGACCACAGGGCGAAGGGCACGGTGTCATGGGCGCTCGTGCGCCGCCCGCAGCCCAGGACCGCCGCGACCGTGGTCGCGTCGCCGTAGTCCAGCATGTCCCTCGCCCGCCGCAGCCCGGCGCCCACCGCACTGCGCGGCACCAGTGCGATCACCCCGTCCAGCAGGTCGGAGGCCTTCGGCGGATCCTCGGGAGCCGCCGCGAGCGCGGCCGCCGCGGCGACGGCCATGGCCCCGCACACCGCCTCGCGGTGCTGGTGGGTGGTGTAGGCGGAGATCTCCGCCTGGTGCGTGGCCTGCTCCGGGTCGTCCGCGTACCAGGCGCCGAGCGGAGCGATCCGCATCGCGGCGCCGTTGCCCCAGGAGCCCTGCCCGTTGAACAGTTCGGCGGCCAGCGTGCGCCAGTCCTCGCCCTCCCGGACCAGACGCAGCATCCGGTTCACGGCGGGCCCGTAGCCCCGGTCGAAGTCGTGGTGGTGGGCGAAGGAGCTCGCCAGCGCGTCCTGGTCGATGCGGCCGTGCCCGGCCAGTACGGCCACCACCGAGCAGGCCATCTCGGTGTCGTCGGTCCACTGCCAGGTCTCGGTACCGGCGGGCAGCTCGCGCCGCTTGAGCAGCGGGTAGTTCACGGGGACGAAGTACTGGGAGCCCAGGGCGTCACCCAGTGCCAGCCCTCGGAGGCTGGACATGGCGCGTGCGTAGCGCCGTTCGGGAGTGGAATCAGGGGTCATCGCGGGCCACTCTAGCCGTCGAGGTCATAAGGCTCGGGTGTGGTCCACCGCTCAAACGGGCGGTCCATCCGGTACCGGCCGTCCGGGCCGCGCAAGAGCACCCGGAATTCGCCGTTCCCGGGATTGGACAGGGCCTCGAACTCCGCGACCGACCAGTGGAACCAGCGCATGCAGAACAGCCGCATCGTCAGACCGTGCGTCACCAGCAGCACGTTCTCGGGGTGGTCGGGGGCCTCGAAGCTGCGGTAGAGGCTCTCCAGGAAGGACCCGACCCGGTCGTACACGTCGGCACCCGACTCACCCTGCGCGAACCGGTAGAAGAAGTGCCCGTACGCGTCCCGGTACGCCTTCTGGAGTCGTACGTCCTGCCGGTCCTGCCAGTTTCCCCAGTCCTGCTCGCGCAGCCGCGGCTCCTCGCGCATCCGCACCCGGGTCGGATCCAGCCGCAGCTCCCGGAAGGTCTGCAGGGTCCGCCGGTAGGGGGAGACGTACGCGCTGATCGTCTCGTCGCCGAAGAGCTCGCGCAGCCGCTCGCCGGCCGCCGCGGCCTGTTCGTGCCCCTGCTTGGTCAGCCGCAGGGCGTGGTCGGGCTCCCGCTCGTACACCGAGTCGTCGGCGTTACCCTCCGATTCCCCGTGCCGGACAAGGACGATGCGACGTGGTCGAGACATCCCACGACCCTATTCGGCCGCCGGCGGGCCGACCGACGGGCACGCCGGTCAGCCCTCCACCCCGCCCGCCGATCGTCGTACGGACATACGGTCACACCGTCCAGGACGGCTCGAGGTCGACGACGTCACCGGTGAGGGCCTCGACGTCGGCCTGGATCTGGGCGCGCAGGGAGAGCCGCTCCACCCGCTCCTGGCGGTACTTGCCGTGCTCGGCGGCCGCGTGCCACATCGACAGCACCAGGAACTCCCGGCCCGGGGCCTCGCCGAAGAGGCCCCTGACCATCCCGGGCGAGCCCGCCATGGCCGGGTTCCACACCTTCTCCTGCATCAGGGCGAAGTGGTCGACCCGGCCTTCGCGGACCTTGGTGTGCGCGACGCGCACGACGTCGGCGTCCGTGAACCGGGGCTCGAAGCCCGTCTTCACGTCGAAGCGGTGGTCGAACAGGGTGACGCGCAGATCGGTGTAGGTGCCGTTCTGCGCGGCGGCCAGCCGGTCGTGGCTGCGGGCCATGAAGGAGTCGTAGAAGGAGCGGCTCTCCCAGAACGCGAAGACGTGCGCGACCCCCTGCCGGCCCCGGCTCCAGCCGCCGCCCTGCCCCCGGAATCCCGGCTCGCCCGGCAGCCCCGCCCATTTACGCTGCCCCCGCTCGAACCCGCGTCGGTCCGTCACCGTGCAGCGAATCCACTTGACCAGCACTGCGCCATCGTACGGGCCCCGTGGGGCCCGGGTCAGTCCCCGGCGCGTTGGATCCGCACCAGTTCCGCCCCGTCCCGCTCGGACAGCCGAAGCCCGAACTCCCGGTCGAGCACGGCGAGCAGCTCGTCCGCCGCCACGCTCTCCCGCTCCACCCGCCCGTCGGGAAGCAGCCGGGTGAGCTCCCGCCCGACCAGCGCCAGGCGGTCGCCGTCGCCGGGCCGCTGCACGATGACCCGCGAGACGAAGGCGGAGCGGGGGTGTGTGGAGCTGTAGTGGTTCAACAGCACGTAGTCGACGGGGTGGTAGCGCTGCGGGGAGAACGCGTACAGGTCCCGCCACGTCCCCTCGCGCAGCAGGCACAGCACGAGGATGCCGTCCTCCTCCTCGCGGACGCGGTACGTCCACTCCCCCTGCCGCACCTCGACGCCGGGCCGGCCCAGCGGGACGGGCTCGCGGGGCCCCTGGTAGCCGAACCCGGCGTCGCACAGCCACGGTTCGCCCTCGACGGTGACGACGAGGACGGCGTGCGTCACGGCCGTCAGGGAGTCCCCGCGGGTGCGGTTGCGGGCACCGCGCCCGGAGACCTCGAAGCCGATCCGCTCCAGGGCAGCGGCCAGCAGCGAGTTCTGCTCGTAGCAGTACCCGCCTCGGCGGGCGTGCACGAGCTTGTCCTCGATCGCCTTCACGTCCAGCTCGACGGGGCGGCCGAGCAGGACGTCCAGGTTCTCGAAGGTGACGGCGGCGGTGTGGGCGCGGTGCACTTCGTACAACGTCGCGAGGTCCGCCCGGAGTTCCCCACCCCCGCCGGAAGGTCCCCGCACTCCGATCCGCGCCAGGTACGCGTCCAGATCCAGCTCGTCACCACTCCACATGACTGCCCCGTCTCCCCGTCATCCGTACCGTCACCGCACCACTGCCGCGGTGAAATCCCGGGGCGCGTGCGCGCCCCGCCCCGCACAATGATCGCCATGACGTCGCTGCACACCAACCCCCTCTTCGCCCGCCTCGCGGGCGCCGAACGCATCCTGGTCGCAGGCGCGGGAGGCGGCTTCGACATCTACGCCGGACTCCCCATCGCCCTCTCCCTCATGCACCAGGGCAAGGAAGTCCACCTGGCGAACCTCTCCTTCAGCTCGCTCGCAGGCCTGCCCGTAGAGGAGTGGCAGGCCCCCGACCTCGCCGCGGTCACTCCGCGGTCCGCGCCCCACCAGTCCTACTTCCCCGAGCGGACCCTGGCCCGGTGGCTGGAGATCCACCGCTACCCGGCCACCGTGTACGCCTTCCCCCAGATCGGGGTGCAGCCGCTGAGGGCCGCGTACCGGGCCCTGATCGACCTGCACCGCATCGACGCGGTCGTGCTGGTCGACGGGGGCACGGACATCCTGATGCGGGGCGACGAGGCGGGCCTCGGCACCCCCGAGGAGGACCTGACCAGCGTCGCGGCACTGGCCGCGCTGGACGACGTACCGGAACGCCTGGTGGTGTCGGTGGGTTTCGGGGTGGACGCGTACCACGGGGTCAGTCACGCGCTGGTGCTGGAGAACATCGCGGCGCTGGAGCGCGACGGTGCGTACCTCGGCGCGTTCTCGATTCCGCGCGCCACCCGGGAGGGGGCGCTCTTCCTGGACGCCGTGGCCCACGCCCAGGAGCACACCCCGGAGCGCCCCAGCATCGTGAACGGCTCGATCGCCGCGGCGGTCCGCGGCTCGTTCGGGGACGTCCGGTTCACCACCCGCACCAGCGGCAGCGAGCTCTTCGTGAACCCGCTGATGTCCCTGTGCTTCGCCTTCGACCTGCCGGGCCTGGCCGCGCGCTGCCTGTACCTGGACCGGATCGAGGACACGCACCTGATGCGCCAGGTCCACTCACGGATCGCCGAGTTCCGCGAGGGCCTCGTCACCCGGCCGGCCCGCCGCATCCCGCACTGACGGCCCACCGTCCGAAGGTCCCCTTGGCGACAACGAACACCTCGCCGTTCCCCGCGTCGACCAGCCTGTCGAGCCGGCGGCCCGACGAACACCGGGAGACGGCCCGGCCGTCGGGCCCCAGCCGGAAGAACAGCCCGTTGTCGGCGCCCACCAGGAACCCGTCGGCGGACGGCACCACGCCGGGAACCAACCCCTGCCCCGCGCCGGTGTCGGTGGGCCACCGTCGGGTCCCGTCGGCGGGGTCGACGGCGAGGTGGCCGGAACGCGGCCGGTGCATCCACACCGATCCGGCGGCGTACCCGAACCCGGCGAACGGTTCGTACGCACGGTGCCAGTCGGCCACGCCCGAGTCGCACCCGAAGGCCGCGAGCGCGGACGGGCCGCACCTCGCCGCGACCCGTTCGCCGCCCAGGGAGATGAACACATCGCCGTCCGGGCCGGACAACGGCTCCGGCAGCCGCCACCGGGCGCTCTCGCCACCGCCGCGCGCGTCGAACAGCACCGCGTCGGAACCGGCACCGGTCAGTACCCCGCCACCCCACACGAGGGGTGTCACCCAGTGCACCGCGGGCTCCTTGGTCCACCTCACGCGACCGTCGGCCAGGTCCAGCCCGGCCATCGGCGTGTATCCGCGCCAACCCCCGATCACGACGGAGTCGCCCGTGACCGCGAGGTGTCCCGTGAAGCGCGGCGTCGGGACGCTCCACAGCACCGCGCCGGTCCCCAGGTCCAGGCACGACAGCCGGTCGGGCTGCTGCGGCAGCACGAGCACGCGGTCCCCCGCGAGCACGATCGCGCGCGGCCAGGTCCCCGCGGGGATGTCCCAGCGCACCGCGCCGTCGGCCCGCTCCACGCACACCAGCCGGGTGAGGCGCTCGTGCAGGACGACGCAGTCCTCCCCCACGGCGTAGGCGGAGCGGGCTCCGCGCTGGTGCAGTTCGCGCTCCCAGCGCATGGTGGCGATCACCGGACCACCCCATCACACGCCGGAGAGGGAGCCGCCCCCAGGGGCGACTCCCTCTCTCATCCGCAGGTCAACGACCTCGGCACGCGGTGCTCAATGTGCCTCGGACGCGGTGTCCGCTCGTCGTCAGCTGCAGCCGCTGGTCGAGCCGCAGCCCTCGCAGATGTAGCAGGAGCCGGCGCGCTGCATCTTCGTACCGCAGGAGAAGCAGAGCGGGGCGTCGGCGGAGACGCCGAGCTGCATCTCGACCAGTTCGGCGTTGCTGTGCGCCGTCTTCTGGGCCGGGGCCGGGACGGCCACGACCGGCTGCGGGGCCGACGGAACCGCGGCGAGCGGGGCCGACTGGGCCAGCGACTCGGTGTCCAGCTCGTCCTCGAGGGGCTCGTACGAACCGGTCTCCAGGTGGCGCTGGCGCTCCTCGGCGGTGTGGATGCCGAGGGCCGAGCGGGTCTCGAAGGGCAGGAAGTCCAGCGCCAGGCGGCGGAAGATGTAGTCGACGATCGACTGCGCCATCCGCACGTCCGGGTCGTCCGTCATGCCGGCCGGCTCGAAGCGCATGTTGGTGAACTTCGAGACGTAGGTCTCCAGCGGCACGCCGTACTGGAGGCCGACCGAGACGGCGATCGAGAAGGCGTCCATCATGCCCGCGAGGGTCGAGCCCTGCTTGGACATCTTCAGGAAGACCTCTCCCAGACCGTCGTCCGGGTAGGAGTTGGCGGTCATGTAGCCCTCGGCGCCGCCCACCGTGAAGGAGGTGGTGATGCCCGGGCGGCCCTTGGGGAGGCGCTTGCGGACGGGGCGGTACTCGATGACCTTCTCGACGGCGGCGCGGATGGTCTCCTCCGTCTTGGCGGTGACCTCCTCCTTCTCCTCTTCCTTCTTCTTCGCGGAGAGGGGCTGGCCGACCTTGCAGTTGTCGCGGTAGATCGCGAGCGCCTTGACGCCCAGCTTCCACGCCTCGAAGTAGATCTCCTCGATCTCCTCGACGGTCGCCGTCTCCGGCATGTTGACCGTCTTCGAGATCGCGCCGGAGATCCAGGGCTGGATCGCGGCCATCATGCGGACGTGGCCCATCGCGGAGATGGAACGCTCGCCCATGGCGCAGTCGAAGACCTCGTAGTGCTCGGTCTTAAGGCCCGGGGCGTCGACGACCACGCCGTGCTCGGCGATGTGGGCGACGATCGCCTCGATCTGCTCCTCCTGGTAACCCAGGCGGCGCAGGGCCTGCGGGACGGTGCCGTTGACGATCTGCATCGAGCCGCCGCCGACGAGCTTCTTGAACTTGACCAGGGCCAGGTCCGGCTCGACACCGGTGGTGTCGCAGGACATCGCGAGACCGATGGTGCCGGTCGGCGCGAGGACGGAGGCCTGGGAGTTGCGGAAGCCGTTCTTCTCGCCGAGGCGGATGACGTCCTGCCACGCCTCGGTGGCCGCGGCCCAGATCGCGTTGTCCAGGTCCTCGGTGCGCGGCGCGACGGCGTTGGCGTCGGCGTGCTGCTTCATGACGCGCTTGTGCGACTCGGCGTTGCGGGCGTAGCCGTCGTACGGGCCGACGATGGCGGCCAGCTCGGCGGAGCGCTTGTACGCGGTACCGGTCATCAGCGAGGTGATCGACGCGGCGAGGGTGCGGCCGCCGTCCGAGTCGTACGCGTGGCCGGTGGCCATCAGCAGGGCGCCGAGGTTGGCGTAGCCGATGCCCAGCTGGCGGAAGGCGCGGGTGTTCTCGCCGATCTTCTGCGTCGGGAAGTCCGCGAAGCAGATGGAGATGTCCATCGCGGTGATGACGAGCTCGACGACCTTGGCGAAGCGCTCGGCGTCGAAGGACTGGTTGCCCTTGCCGTCGTCGTTCAGGAACTTCATCAGGTTGAGCGAGGCGAGGTTGCAGGACGTGTTGTCCAGGTGCATGTACTCGCTGCACGGGTTCGACGCGGTGATGCGGCCGGACTCGGGGCAGGTGTGCCAGTTGTTGATCACACCGTCGTACTGGATGCCCGGGTCGGCACAGGCCCACGCGGCCTCGGCCAGCTTGCGGAAGAGCGCCTTGGCGTCGACCTTCTCGATGACCTCGCCGGTCATGCGGGCGCGCAGGCCGAACTCGGTGCCGTTCTCGACGGCCGTCATGAACTCGTCGTTCACGCGGACGGAGTTGTTGGCGTTCTGGTACTGGACGGACGTGATGTCGTCGCCGCCCAGGTCCATGTCGAAGCCCGCGTCGCGCAGGGCGCGGATCTTCTCCTCCTCCTTCACCTTGGTGGCGATGAAGTCCTCGACGTCCGGGTGGTCCACGTCCAGGACGACCATCTTGGCCGCGCGGCGGGTGGCGCCGCCCGACTTGATCGTTCCTGCGGACGCGTCGGCGCCGCGCATGAAGGAGACCGGACCGGAGGCGTTGCCGCCGGAGGAGAGGAGCTCCTTGGAGGAGCGGATGCGGGAGAGGTTCAGGCCGGCGCCGGAGCCGCCCTTGAAGATCATGCCCTCTTCCTTGTACCAGTCGAGGATCGACTCCATGGAGTCGTCGACGGCCAGGATGAAGCAGGCGGAGACCTGCTGCGGCTGGGGCGTGCCGACGTTGAACCACACCGGGGAGTTGAAGCTGAAGATCTGGTGCAGGAGGGCGTAGGTCAGCTCGTGCTCGAAGATCTCCGCGTCGGCGGGCGACGAGAAGTAGTCGAAGTCCTCGCCGGCCTTCGTGTAGGTCTTCACGATCCGGTCGATCAGCTGCTTCAGACCGGTCTCGCGCTGCGGGGTGCCGACCGCGCCGCGGAAGTACTTGCTGGTGACGATGTTGACCGCGTTCACCGACCAGAAGTCGGGGAACTCGACGCCGCGCTGCTCGAAGTTGACCGAGCCGTCGCGCCAGTTGGTCATGACGACGTCACGACGCTCCCAGCTCACCTCGTCGTAAGGGTGCACGCCGGGGGTGGTGTGGATGCGCTCGATACGCAGGCCGCCCTTGGCGGCCTTGGTCCCCTTGGCGCGGGAACCACGTGCCGAGCTGCTCGCCGTCTCTGTCATGCCGCCTCCCAATGCGGGCAAAACGCCCTAAAGTGCCAGCGCTATTCCGCGGCACGGTGCTGTGTATCTGTATCTACGTCTCTTCGCTCGGCTGACCGGCCACACCGCGGTGCGCGAGCACCAGGGCGAGGGCCGTCCGGTCAGTCGGCGGCGGAGGCGGGCACGGGGACCGAACCGGTCCCCCCGGGCTCGCACTCTTCGGGGTGAGGCCGCCGCTCGCGCAGTTCCACGATGGCGGTCTCGAAGTCTTCAAGGGTGTCGAACGCTTTGTAAACGGACGCGAACCTCAGGTACGCGACCAGGTCGAGCTCCTGCAACGGGCCGAGGATGGCCAGACCCACGTCGTGGGTGGTCAGCTCGGCACTCCCGGTGGCGCGCACCGCCTCCTCGACCCGCTGGCCGAGCTTGGCGAGGGCGTCCTCGGTGACCGGCCGCCCCTGGCACGCCTTGCGCACGCCGGAGATGACCTTGGTACGGCTGAAGGGTTCGGTCACCCCGCTGCGCTTGATCACCATCAGCGAGGCCGTCTCCACCGTCGTGAAACGACGGGAGCAGTCGGGGCACTGACGGCGCCTGCGGATCGACGTGCCGTCGTCCGTGGTGCGACTGTCGACGACGCGGCTGTCGGGGTGCCTGCAGAAGGGGCAGTGCATGGTTCCCTCACCCTCCCTCACGGCACGACTGAATCACCCCACGGGGCCCCTGAACGACAGAGACAGGCTCTGTCGGGGGCTCGTGAAGCAGCCACCAGCATATGCGATGTCGGGACCCTCGGCAGACCGAGGACCACAACCTCTGGGTGGCAGCGCCCATCCAACCACTAGATCTTGGGTTGCGGCGGATTTACCCCACTCCGCGTGTCGCACCGTCCGATAGCCGGATACGGGGTCTCGCGATGCCACACTGGCGCGGCCCCGGCAGGTGCCGACCCGACCGGGAAGGGTACCGTAAGCAGCGGACGCCGAGCCGAACCCGCGTTCGGCGGACCGAGTGTCTATACACCCCTTGAAATGCCCACGCAGGACGATCTGCGATTTTTCACTCGAACGTGTGTTTGGCGCAACCTTTCGAAAGCTACTACCGTTGTCCAGCTAGGGAGAACATTTCGAGAGGGGCCGACGTGACCACGACCGCAGACAGTGCCACCATCACTGCCCAGAACCGCTCCCAGAGCCGACTCGAGCCGGTGCATGCCATGAACGACGCAAACCTGAACCCGGAGGCGGAGCCCGTCGTACGCCCCGCGCGCTCGCTGCCAGGTCGACCTCCAGGCATCCGCGCCGACAGTTCCGGGCTCACGGACCGGCAGCGGAGGGTCATCGAGGTCATTCGCGACTCCGTGCAGCGTCGGGGTTACCCGCCATCCATGCGGGAGATCGGCCAGGCCGTCGGCCTGTCGAGCACGTCGTCCGTCGCCCACCAGCTGATGGCTCTGGAGCGGAAGGGCTTCCTGCGGCGCGACCCGCACCGCCCCCGGGCGTATGAAGTGCGCGGCTCCGACCAGCCCAGCTCGCAGCCCACGGACACCACGGGCAAGCCCGCTGCGTCCTACGTTCCCCTGGTCGGCCGGATCGCGGCCGGCGGCCCGATCCTCGCCGAGGAGTCGGTCGAGGACGTGTTCCCGCTGCCCCGCCAGCTCGTGGGCGACGGCGAGCTCTTCGTCCTCAAGGTCGTCGGCGACTCGATGATCGAGGCGGCCATCTGCGACGGCGACTGGGTCACGGTGCGTCGCCAGCCGGTCGCGGAGAACGGCGACATCGTCGCCGCAATGCTGGACGGCGAGGCCACGGTCAAGCGCTTCAAGCGCGAGGACGGCCATGTCTGGCTGCTCCCGCACAACTCCGCCTACCAGCCGATCCCCGGCGACGAGGCGACCATCCTCGGCAAGGTCGTGGCGGTACTGCGTCGGGTCTGACCCCGCCGCCTCCAACCAGCCCCCGGGACCCACTGCGCCGGTCCCGGGGGTTGTTTTGTGCTCGTGCTCCCAAGCACTACTTGCCGTCGGCCTTCGCAGCGGCGTCGATCGCGGCCAGCGAGCGGCGGGCCTGGTTGCGGTCCGTGGTGTACCAGAAGTCCGGCAGCGTGGCCCGCAGGAAGCTCCCGTACCGGGCCGTGGCCAGCCGGGGGTCCAGCACGGCGACGACGCCCCGGTCCCCCGTGGCCCGTACGAGACGGCCCGCGCCCTGCGCCATCAGCAGCGCGGCGTGGGTGGCGGCCACGGCCATGAAGCCGTTGCCCCCGTGCTCCTCCACCGACTTCTGGCGGGCGCTCATCAGCGGGTCGTCGGGGCGCGGGAAGGGGATCCGGTCCATGACCACGAGCTGGCAGCTGGGGCCGGGCACATCCACGCCCTGCCAGAGCGACAGCGTCCCGAACAGGCAGGTCTTCGGGTCGGCCGCGAATGCCTTGATCAGCTCGCCGAGCGTCTCCTCGCCCTGGAGCAGGATCTGGTTGTCGAGCCGGCCGCGCAGCTCCTCGGCTGCCGCCTTGGCGCCGCGCATGGAGGAGAACAGGCCGAGGGTGCGGCCGCCGGCCGCCTCGATCAGCTCGGCGAGCTCGTCCATCATGTCGCCGCGGGTGCCCTCGCGGCCCGGCGTGGCCAGGTGCTTGGCGACGTACAGGATGCCCTGCTTGGGGTAGTCGAAGGGCGAGCCGACGTCCAGCCCCTTCCAGGCCGGCACGTCGTCCCCTTCGACCCCCTCGGGGGAGAGCCCCAGCGAGGCCGCGACGCCGTTGAAGTCGCCGCCGAGCTTGAGGGTGGCCGAGGTCAGGACCACCGAGCGGTCCTCGAACAGCTTCTCGCGCAGGAGGCCGGACACCGACAGCGGGGCGACCCGGAGGGTCGCGCCGAAGCGGTCGTGGCGCTCGTACCAGACGACGTCGTACTCGGAGCCGTTGGTGATCCGCTCGGCCACCGTGTGGACGCTCTCCACCGCGGCCAGGGCCTGCTTGCGGACCGCGTCCTCGTCGTGGACGGACTTGTCGCGGGTGGAACCGATCGCGGAGATCACGTTGCGCGCGGCGTCCCGCAGGGCCATCAGCGCGTACCCCAGGTCCTCGGGGATCTCCTCCAGGCGGCCCGGGAGCGCCAGCTCCATGACCCGCTCGAAGGACTCGGATGCCGTCTGGAGCGCATCGGCGATCTTCTCGTCGACCAGCTTGGCGGCACGCTTCACGGCCCGGTTGACCTGCCCCGGGGTGAGCTCGCCGGTGGCGACGCCGGTCACCCGGGAGACCAGCTCGTGGGCCTCGTCAACGATCAGCACCTCGTGCTGGGGCAGCACGGGGGCGCCCTCGATGGCGTCGATGGCGAGGAGGGCGTGGTTGGTGACGACCACGTCGGCGAGCTTGGCCCGCTCGCGGGCGGCCTCGGCGAAGCACTCGGCCCCGTACGCGCACTTCGTCGCGCCCAGGCACTCGCGGGAGGAGACCGAGATCTGCCCCCAGGCCTTGTCGGAGACGCCCGGGGTCAGGTCGTCGCGGTCGCCGGTCTCCGTCTCGTCGGCCCAGTCGCGCAGGCGCAGCAGGTCCTTGCCGAGCTTGCTCGTGGGGGTGGCCGCCTCGAACTGGTCGAAGAGGCCCTCCTCCTCGTCCTGCGGCACGCCCTCGTGCAGGCGGTGCAGGCACAGGTAGTTCGACCGGCCCTTGAGCATGGCGAACTGCGGGCGGCGGCGCAGCTGCGGATGCAGTGCGTCCACCGTCCGGGGCAGGTCGCGCTCGACGAGCTGCCGCTGGAGGGCGAGGGTCGCCGTGGCCACGACCACGCGCTCGCCGTGGGCGAGGGCCGGCACCAGGTAGCCGAGGGACTTGCCGGTACCGGTGCCGGCCTGGATGAGCCGGTGGGAGTTGTCGTCGATCGCTTCGGCGACGGCTTCGGCCATGGCCACCTGGCCGGGGCGCTCCGTGCCGCCCACGGCGGAGACGGCGGCGTGCAGCAGGTCGGGGAGGGAGGGCTTCGTCATAGCACTGCCAACCCTACGGGGCCCCACCGACACCGAGCGCACGAGTGAGCGCACCGGCGAGGATTCACGGGCGGTACAGGGGGTTGGGTACGGTGCCGTGCTGCACGGCGTGCGGGCGGTCCGGGCGGTCGCGGTAGCCGTCCTCGTAGAGCCGGTTCCGGTTCAGGCAGAGCCGCCCGATGCGTTCGCCGAGCAGGTCGAAGAGCTCGTAGCGGTCCTTGAGCTCCGGGAAACGGGCCTGGTGGCGGACGATCTCCGCCCGTACGAGGGACCAGAACTCTCCCTCCGGGACGTCGAGGCGGTCCTCGCACAGGGCGGAGAGGTAGCGGAAGACACCGACGAAGAGCCCGGAGTGGATGAACTGGGGCAGGAAGTCGGCGGGCTCGGTGAGCAGCACGGACCGGACCTCGTCGGGCATCGAGGCCAGCTCGGGCAGCGGCTCGTCGCTGATGTTGATGTCGTCCACGAAGTCCTTGACCGCCAGCCGGACCGGGACCTCGTGCTCGTCGAAGATCACGACGGCGTTCTCCCCGTGCGGGGAGAAGACGGTGCCGTACCGGTACAGGAAGTGGAGCAGCGGGGGCAGGACGGCGGCGAAGAGGCGCTGGAGCCATACGGCCGGGGCCAGACCGGACCGGGCGACGAGTTCGGCGGTGAAGGAGCGGCCGCGCGGGTCGGTGTGGAGGAGGGAGGCGAGCGTACGGGCGCGCTCGCCGGGGGCGAGGCGGCCGGTCAGGGGCTCTCGCCAGATCGCGCCGAGGAGCTCCTTGTACTGGTACGGGACCTCGGGCAGCTGGTCGTAGACGGGATGGCGGACGGTGACGGAGGCGACCTCGCCGAGCAGGACCACCCCGCATTCGTCGCGGAGGAAGGGGTCGCCGTCGCGGAGGGAGTGGATCCAGGCGGTGACGGCGGGGGCGGCGAGGGTCAGGTCGGAGGGCAGGCCGCGCCAGACCATGGTGTTGAAGACGGAGAGCGGCAGCTTGACGCTGTGCCGGTCGGGGCGGGTGAGGTTGAGGAAGGTGCGGATCGACTGCTGGGGCAGGCGCAGGTCGGGGTCGGCGGCGAGCGGAACGAGGGTGCCGGCGGCGAGGGCCGGGGCGAAGATCGGGAGGACCACCTCGTCCCACTGCCAGGGGTGGACCGGGAGGTAGAGGTAGCCGAGCGGGTCGAGGCCGCGGTCGCGCAGGGCCTGGTCGAAGGCGGCGCGGGTGACGGGGTCGAGCTCGGCGGAGTAGAGGCGGGCGGGATCCTCCAGGCCGGCGGTGCCGCGGTAGGCGGCGAGCGAGGTGTGGGCGGCGAGCCAGGGCAGCCGCTGGCGGGTGCGGGCCTCGGGGGCCCAGGCCTCGGTGTCGGAGGCGGAGAGGCCGATGCGGCCCTTGTTGAGGACGAGCCAGGGGTGGCCGGTCTGGTGGCCTTCGAGGGCGGCGTAGTCGAGGTCCGCGAGGACGTCGGCGGTGAGTGCGGTGTGGTCGATCCGGGCGTCGGCGGCGAGGGTGGCGCTGAGCTCGCGGACGAGGTGGCCGAGGGTGGCTCCGTCGAGGCCGAGGAGGGTGCGGGCGCGGACGAGGAAGGCGTACGGGTCCCCGAAGGCGGTCGGGGGCCCGGTGGCGGGCGGCGCCGGGGTGAGGGTGATGGAGTCCGGGCTGACGTGCCAGCTGCCGTAGGAGCGGCGGCGGGCCCGGAAGCCGAGGCTGCTGCCGTCGTCGAGGGTCAGGGTCCAGGCGTCCCCGGTGTGGGCGGGGATGGCGGCCGGTGCGGGGGCGGGGACGGGGACCGGGCTGATGATCTCCTCGTAGGCGAACTCGGAGAGCATTTTGGCGAGCAGCCGGCGGGCCGCGAAGTCCCAGGTCGGTCCGGTGAGTTCGGGGGGCGTACAGGGGTGTTCGGGCGAGGGCGGCACGGGCGGTTCGGCCGGGGCGGGGGCTGTGGGGAAATTCGGCACGGGTCTCCTCGGGGCTCGGGAACTTTGCCGCGTGGCGCGGAGTTTTCGAAGGGAGAGGTGCGAAGCGGCGGGGCGATCGGGGCCTGCGGGGCGGCAGTCAGAGGAGATTGCGCAGCGCCCGCTCCCGGATCATCAGGGCCGCGCGCTTCTCGGGAAGGTCGATTTCCGCGAAACAGCGGAAACCCGAACTCAGGAAGGCTGATACGGAGGGGGTGTTGCGGATGTCCGGTTCCGCGATGACGCGTGTGCAGCGGGGTCGGTTGTCGAGCACCAGGCCGGCGACGGCGCGCAGCAGCGTGGTGCCCAGGCCCCGGCCGCGGTTCGTGCCGTCTCCGATCAGCAGGTGGATACCCGTGTCGTGGGGGCGCGCCGGGTAGTACCGGGACAGCGGGTCGAGGTCGGCCCGGTAGATCTCCCAGTAGCTCATCGGCGTGCCGTCGAGGAGGCCGAGGCACGGGATGCTGCGGCCGTCCCCGTCGAGCTGGGTCCGCAGGTGGGCCTCGGTGACGGCTGCGGGGCCGGCGAGCTCCCAGTAGGCGTCCACCTCCGGATCGTTCATCCAGCCCGCGAGGAGCTCCAGGTCCCGCTCTGGTCGTACCGGTTCGAGCCGGAAGGCGCCGGCGGGGGTGTCGGTGGTGCCCCAGATGGCCGGGGAATCGAGTAGGTCCGCCTCGGCGAGCAGGGGCAACAGGTCCACGGGGAGTCGCAGTTCGACGGTGTCGTCGACGGCCCGGAGGCTGCCGAAGGTGCGGGTGGCGGAGCCGATGGGATCGGCGGGCGTTTCGGTGGAGGGCATCGGGGGCTCTTCTCCGTGTCGGCGCTGACGGGTCAATCGTGAAGGGGGTTGGCGATCGTGACGTAGACGGACTGGGTGTCGACGGGGCCGACGAGCTCGTCCAGGCCGCCCAGGCGGGTGAGCAGGTTCGCCTTGCAGCGCAGGGTGGGTGAGTCGAGCAGCCGGGTGGGGAGCGGGCCGAGGTGCGCGGCCTTGCCGAGGAAACGGCGGAAGGCGGCGAGCAGTACGCGCTCGTCGGCGAGCCGCTGGGAGCCGAAGGCGCCGATGAGGCCGAGCACGTTGTTGATGCCGAGGTAGTAGGCGAAGCGTTCGTCGGTGACGGCGTCGGGGACGAAGGTGTCGCTGGCGCTGCCGATGCCGGGGAGCCGGTGCTCCAGTTCCGTGCGGCGGGACGCGCGGAAGTAGTAGCCCTGGTTGTCGCGGAAGCGGCCGCCGACGGGCCAGCCGGCCGGGTCGAGCAGGACCAGGGTGTTCTGCTGGTGCGCTTCGAGGGCGATGCCGGCGAGCGCGTCGAAGGCGAGGACCGGCAGGACCACGTGGTCGAGGTAGCGCAGGAACCACTCGGCGGCGACGGCTGAGGTGGGGCGTCCGGTGGTGGTGGCGAGGCCGGAGACGGTCTCGGCGAGCCGGGAGCTCATGGTGGTCCGGCCGGGCCACGGGCGGGGTGCGGTCAGGGCGGCGATGCAGACGGCGTCGTCGGTTGAGCGGAAGGGGTTGTGGCGCAGCAGGGCGTCGAGTCCGGGGACGGGGGTGCCGTCCGGGGCGTCGACGGCGACCCAGGCGGGGTCGCGGACGATGTCGAAGCCGGGGTGGCCCGTCTGCCACTGCTCGGCGAGACCGGTGCGGAGCAGTCGGTGCACCTCGACTCCGCGGTGGAGTTCCTTGCGGAGGTTCTCGCGGCGGGAGTTGGTGATGCGAACGCCCAGGGAGAGCTTGAGCATCGCCTGGGCTCCGGGGCGGTGGACGGTGCGGACGGAGGAGGTCGGGTACCAGGGGGCGCCGTGGGGGCCCAGGTCGTGGAGGAGTCCCGCGTCGCGGAGGGCGGCGACGGCGGGGCGCTGGAGCAGGTCGCGGGCCTGCCACGGGTGCAGGGGAAGGGGGGTGGCGCCGTCGGGCACCGCAAGTCCGGGCGCGAGCCGGCCGAGGAGCCGGGCGGCGGAGACGGGGCGGCCGCGTTCCGTCCAGGCCGATTCGGTGGCGAGGGCGGCGGGTTCGACGGCGAACCAGTGCAGGGGGAAGGAGCCGTGCAATTCGGGTGAGTAGTGGCGCACTTCGGTCTCGGAGAGTCCTTCGCGGCTCTTCGGGTCCGGCTGGAGGGGGTGACCGAGGAGGAGCGACTGCTCGGCGGTGAGGAAGCGGTCCCCGCCCACGGGGGCCGGTGCGGTGGGGCGTTCGCGCCGGTCCGCGATGAACTCGGCGGTCCGGCGGACCGAGTCGGCCACCCGGGCCACGAGGTCGGCGGAGCCGCGGTCTCCGTCGGCGGGGGTGCGGTTGCCCTCTCGGGCGAGGAGGGCGGCGAGGGTGACGGCGTCCAGGGCGGGCGCGGTGGCGGGCGCGGTTTCCAGTCGTGCCGGGCCGAAGCGGTGCCAGCCTGCTGGGGACCAGTAGCGGACGGCGACGCGCAGGGCGGCGCCCGAGGCGGGGAGGGGGATGCGCAACGGGGTGCCGACGGGGCCGTCGGGGCGGCGGAGTCCGGCTTCGCGGACCCAGCAGCGGAGCAGGTTCTCGACCGCCGCGGCCTCGGCGGCGACCGCCGGGTCGGGGTGGTCCAGGAGCTCGGGCAGTCCCGCCTGCTCCGGCCGGGCGCGGCCTCTCCAGCCCGTGCGGGGCACGGCCGTGCCGTCCTTCTGCCGCGGCACGGTGGTCGCCGCCGGCACCTCCGCCGCGGGCGCCCGCCGGATCGGTTCGCCATGGGCGACGCCGTGCGCCTCGTCGCCCCCGGCCCCGTCGCTCCCGGCCGCGGCTCCGGCGGGCGCGGCCCAGGGCTGGACGTCCTCGCCCGGCGGATTCCAGGGCCGGCCGGCCGCAGGGGGTGCGGCCCACGGGGTGGCGGCCTCGGTGGGCGGGGTCGGCGGCTGGACGTCCTCGGTGGGCGGGGTCCAGGGCTGGGCGGGTGCCGGGGGTGCGGCCTGCGGAAGGACAGCCTCCGTGGGCGGGGTCCAGGGCTGGGCGGGTGCCGGGGGTTGGGACCAGGGGTGGGTGGGGGGCTCCGGGGTGGGGGCCGGGGGGTGGGGGGCGGCCTGGCCCGCGGGGGTGGGGTTCGGCTCGGCGGGGGTGGGGGGCTGCTGCCGGGCCGGGGGCGTCGGGGGCAGCGGCCGGTCCTCGTTGCCGCCGGGGCCGGGGGTCGGGGTGGAATGGTGCGCGTCGGGCATCGCGGGTCCTCGGGGTACGGGTCAGTGGGAGCGGCGGGCGGCTGCCGGGATGGCGTCGGCCAGGCGGTCGAGCACCGCCGCGGCCTGCTCGTCGGTCAGGGTCAGTGGGGGTAGCAGGCGGACGACAGCGGAGTGGCGGCCACCGAGTTCGACGATCAGCCCGCGCTCCAGGCACTCCTGGCGGACGGCCGCGGCGAGGGCGGGCGCGCAGGCTCCGGTGTCGGGGTCGACGAGTTCGACGCCGATCATCAGGCCGCGGCCCCGTACGTCCCCGATGCAGGGGTGGGCGGAGGCGAGGCCGCGCAGGGCGGTGAGCATCCGCTCGCCGAGGGTGGCGGCGCGCTCGGCGAGCCGGTTCTCACGGACGTAGGCGAGGGTGGCTGCGCCGGCCGCCATGGCCAGTTGGTTGCCGCGGAAGGTGCCGGCGTGTGCTCCGGGGGCCCACACGTCCAGCCCGGCCCGGTACACGATCACGGCGAGCGGCAGGCTGCCGCCGATCGCCTTGGACAGGACCAGGACGTCGGGTACCACCCCCGCGTGGTCCACTCCCCAGAAGGCCCCGGTGCGGCCGACGCCCGTCTGCACCTCGTCCGCGATCAGCGGGATCCCCCGGGCCTGGGTGATCTCGCGCATCCGGCGCAGCCAGGAGTCGGGGGCCGGGAGGACCCCGCCCTCGCCCTGCACGGGTTCGACGATCATCCCGGCGGGTGCGGGGACCCCGCCCTTGGGGTCGTCCAGGAGGTTCTCGGTCCAGCGGGCGCCGAGTTCGGCGCCCTCGGGGCCGCCGACGCCGAACGGGCAGCGGAAGTCCTGCGGGTACGGCAGCCGGGTCACCCGCACGTCTGCCGCGCCGCCCGAGGCGTCCAGGGCCCCGGCGGTCATCCCGTGGTAGGCCCCGGTGAAGGCGAGCAGCCCGGAGCGCCCGGTCGCGGTGCGGACCAGTTTGAGGGCCGCCTCCACCGCGTCCGTACCGGCCGGCCCGCAGAACTGGATCCGGGCGTCGGCGGCCAGGGCGGGCGGCAGGCTGGCGAACAGCTCGGTGGTGAAGGCGTCCTTGACCGGGGTCGCGAGGTCCAGCACGTGCAGCGGGGCCCCGGAGTCGAGGACGCCGCGGATGGCTTCCAGCACGACGGGGTGGTTGTGGCCGAGGGCGAGGGTGCCGGCGCCGGAGAGGCAGTCGAGGTAGCGCCGCCCGTCGGCGCCCTCGATGGTCAGCCCGCGGGCGCGCACCGGGACGATGGGCAGGGAGCGCGCGTACGTCCGTGCGGCGGACTCCCGTTGGGACTGCCTGCGCAGGATGCCGTCGGCGGCGCCGGCGGGCCGCCGTGCCCGGCTGCCCTGGGGCGGCACCTGTACCGCGGACGCGTCCGCGGAAGCGTCCGCGGACACGTCCGCCACCGCGTCCGTACCGGCCGACTCGGTCAAAGCCACGAGTGTCGGTCCTCCCGCACTGATTGCTCTTCCGGATTGCGCCTCGAACATCAACGCTGCTCCCCCATCCCCCGTACGTACCAACGACGGTGAGGGCGACGGATCACGGGTGGGCCCAAGATCCTTGTCCGTCAAGGGGTGGGACGCCTCCCGAGCCAGGAACCGCGGCCCCGGGCTGTGCCGTCCCCAACCTCGGCGGCATAGTGGGTTGCTGCACTCGACGCCTCGAATCCACCAGGGGGACGAACGACATGCGACCGAACCGACCGGTCACCGCGATCCTGTGCGCGGCCGCGCTCGCGCTGACCGCCGCGGCCTGCGGCCCCGACGGCGGGGAAGCCGGCGGCGACTCCAAGCCGACCGTGGCGCAGAGCAGTCCGGGCACGGGCGGGATCAAGATCCCGGACCAGCTCAAGGACAAGCTCAAGGAGCACGGCATCGACCTGGAGAAGTGGAAGGGGGGCGAGTGGAAGAACTGGAAGAAGGAGGACTGGCTCCGCGAGGCGGGCGACTACGTCAACCCGATCATCGAGGGCCTGTGGGACCCGGACCGCATGCGTGACGCCGAGCAGCCGAAGCGGCCGTCCGTCGACCCGGACGCGGGCAAGGACCAGGGCGTCACCGACCCGACCCCGGCGGCGGTGACGGCCAAGGCGGCGAACCCGCCCTACCACCAGAGCGTTCCGGAGTCCGGCAAGGTCTTCTTCGACGGGCCCGAGGGGTCGATGGTCTGCTCGGCGACCGTGGTCAAGGACCCGGCGCACCCCGGCAAGTCCAACATGGTCTGGACGGCGGGCCACTGCGTGCACGCGGGCAAGTCCGGCGGCTGGTACCGCAACATCGCCTTCGTCCCGTCCTACAACAACGCGGGCAAGCCGACGGCGCAGCTCAAGGGCGCGCCCCGGGAGCAGGTGGCTCCGTACGGCGTGTGGTGGAGCGACTGGGCGCAGACCTCCGACCAGTGGATCGCGACCGGCGGTCCGACCGGCGGTGCGGGTGCCCCGTTCGACTTCGCGGTGCTGCACGTGACCCCGGAGCAGGGCGGCGGCAAGTCCCTGGAGGAGACGGTCGGTTCGGCGCTCCCGGTGGAGTTCAACGCTCCGGCCGTGCCGAAGGTCGCGAGCATCACGGCGACCGGCTACCCGGCGGCGGCTCCGTTCGACGGCCAGAAGGCCTACCAGTGCACGGACAAGCCGGGCCGGCTGTCGCTGAACGCGACCGACCCGGTGATGTACCGCATCGGCTGCACGATGACCGGTGGTTCCTCCGGCGGCGGCTGGGTCGCGGCGGGCGCCGACGGCAAGCCGGCGCTGGTGTCGAACACGTCGATCGGACCGGCCAAGGCCGGCTGGCTGGCCGGACCCCGCCTGGGCCCGGAGGCGAAGGGCGTCTTCGACGCCGTGAGCGGCAAGTTCAAGTAGCGGTACGAGACCGCACGACCGAGGGCCCCCTGCGCAGTGCGGCAGGGGGCCCTCGGTCGTTCGCGCCGTCGGTCCGGCTCAGCTCTTCGCGAGGGCGTACGGAGCCAGGTCCGCCGCCAGTTCCGGGTGGACCCGCGCCTTGAGCAGGGTGCCCTCCGCGGTGTGCTCCTCGGAGATCACCTCGCCCTCGGCGTGCGCCTTGGCCACCAGGGAGCCGAGCGTGTAGGGCACCAGGGCCTCCACCTCGACCTCGGGCCGCGGCAGCTCGGTGTCGATGAGCGTGAGCAGCTCCTCGATGCCGAGGCCCGTCCGCGCCGAGACGGCGATGGAGTGCCGCTCGATCCGCAGCAGCCGCTGCAGGACCAGCGGGTCCGCCGCGTCCGCCTTGTTGATCACCACGATCTCGGGCACGTTGACCGCGCCGACCTCGCGGATCACCTCGCGCACGGCCGCCAGCTGCTCCTCCGGCGCCGGGTGCGAGCCGTCCACGATGTGCAGGATGAGGTCGGAGTCGCCGACCTCCTCCATCGTGGAGCGGAACGCCTCGACGAGGTGGTGGGGCAGGTGCCGGACGAAGCCGACCGTGTCGGCCAGGGTGTAGATCCGGCCGCTCGGCGTCTCGGCCCGGCGCACGGTCGGGTCGAGGGTGGCGAACAGCGCGTTCTCCACCAGTACGCCCGCGCCCGTGAGGCGGTTGAGCAGCGAGGACTTTCCGGCGTTGGTGTAGCCGGCGATGGCGACCGAGGGGATCTTGTTGCGGCGCCGTTCCTGCCGCTTGATGTCCCGGCCGGTCTTCATCTCCGCGATCTCCCGGCGCATCTTCGCCATCTTCTCGCGGATCCGGCGCCGGTCCGTCTCGATCTTGGTCTCACCGGGGCCTCGGGTGGCCATGCCGCCACCGCCGCCGCCACCCATCTGGCGGGACAGCGACTGACCCCAGCCTCGCAGTCGCGGCAGCATGTACTGCATCTGCGCGAGCGCGACCTGCGCCTTGCCCTCCCGGGACTTGGCGTGCTGGGCGAAGATGTCGAGGATGAGGGCGGTCCGGTCGACCACCTTCACCTTGACGACGTCTTCGAGCGCGATGAGCTGGCCGGGGCTGAGCTCGCCGTCGCAGACGACGGTGTCGGCGCCGCTCTCCATGACGATGTCACGGAGCTCGCGCGCCTTGCCCGAGCCGATGAAGGTGGCCGGGTCCGGCTTGTCACGGCGCTGGATCACGCCGTCGAGTACGAGAGCTCCCGCCGTCTCGGCGAGCGCCGCGAGCTCCGCGAGGGAGTTCTCCGCGTCGTTCACCGTGCCGGAGGTCCAGACACCGACGAGCACGACGCGCTCCAGGCGCAGCTGTCGGTACTCGACCTCGGTGACGTCTTCGAGCTCGGTGGAGAGGCCGGCCACGCGGCGCAGGGCCGCGCGCTCGGAGCGTTCGAACTGCTCGCCGTCCCGGTCTCCGTCGATCTCGTGGCTCCAGGCGACGTCCTCTTCCATCAGGGCATCGGCCCGAAGGCTCTCGGTGAAGCTCTGCGAGTCCCGCACGTCCTGTGCGTCCCGCGCGTCCTGGGAAGGGGAAGAAGAGGAGGTCATTGGATCCTTACGTCGATTCGAATAGCACGGTCACGTCAGCCGTCGGGTCCAACGTGGAACTGTCACGTCCAACGTGTCACACCGCCCGGGGATTCCCCCAACGGGCCCATCGATGGTGACATGCCCTCTCCTCGGCGGTCACACGCTTTTCCCGCTCCATTCCGGGTGTCCCGGCATCGCCGGGGTCTTCGTCCCGTACAGCCACGGCTCCAGGAAGGACGTCAGGTCCCGGCCCGCCTCCTGCGAGGCCAGGCGTACGAAGTCCTCGGTGCCCGCGACGGAGTCCCGGTGTTCCGTCACCCAGCGCCGCTCGACCCGGTCGAAGGCCGCGGCGCCGATCTCCTGGCGCAGTGCGTACAGGATCAGCGCGGCCCCGTCGTAGACCACCGGCCGGAACAGCCCGATCTTCTCCCCCGGGGCGGCGGCCTTCGGGGCGGCCGGGGGGCCGCCGGCGGCCCGCCACTGGTCGGAGCGCTGGTACGCCTCGCGCATGCGCCGCTCCAGGGAGTACTTGCCGAGGCCGTCCGCGTACAGCGCCTCGTACCAGGTGGCGTGGCCCTCGTTGAGCCACAGGTCGGACCAGGTCCGCGGGCTGACGCTGTCGCCGAACCACTGGTGGGCGAGCTCGTGCACCATCACGGATTCCACGTACCACTCGGGGTAGCCCTCGCCCGTGAACAGGCCGTGCTCGAAGAGCGAGAGGGTCTGCGTCTCCAGTTCGAAGCCCGTGGTCGCGCGCGCGATCAGGATCCCGTAGTTCTCGAAGGGGTAGCGGCCGACCCGCTCCTCCATCCACGCGACGTGGCCGGCGGTCTTCTTCAGCCAGGGGGCCAGCCGCTCCCGGTCGGCCGCGGGCACCACGTCGCGCAGCGGCAGCCCGTGCGGTCCGGTGGCGTGGACGACGGCGGAGCGGCCGACGGAGACCTGGGCCAGCTCGGTGGCCATGGGGTGCACGGTCCGGTACGTCCAGGTCGTGCCGGCCGCGGCGCGGGGGGCGGGCAGGGCGCCGGGCACCCCGTTGGCCACGGCCGTGAGCCCGGCCGGGGCGGTGATCCGGAAGGTGAAGTACGCCTTGTCGGCGGGGTGGTCGTTGCAGGGGAAGACCCGGTGGGCGGCGTCCGCCTGGTTGGCCATGGCCAAGCCGTCCTCGGTGGGGACCCAGCCGCCGTCCCCGCGGCCGCGCGGATCACTGGTGTGCCGGACGGTGATGCGCAGCGGCACGTTCCGCGCGATGGGGCGCGCGGGGGTCAGTACGAGGTCCTCGCCCGCGGTCTCGAACCGGGCCGGCTCCCCGTTGACCTCGACGGACGCCACCTTCCCGTGGGTGAAGTCGAGGTTGATCAGCTCCAGCGGCCGCAGGGCGCGGGCTTGGATGACGGTGACCGCCTCGAGGGGGCTCTTGTTGTCCTTGTACGTGAAGGACAGGTCGTACGAGAGCACGTCGTACCCGGGGTTCCCGAGCTCCGGGAACAGCCGGTCGCCGATGCCCAGCGGCTTCGGCGGGGGCAGGACTGCGGCGACGAGGGTGAGGGAGGCCGCGGCGAGCAGGGCGGCGCGCAGGCGCGGGGAGGTGAGCTGCATCCACCACCGCTTACCAGCGCCCGCCGCACGGCCGCGCACGACGCGCGACGGGGCCACCCGAACGGGACCTTCCGGGGCCGCCCGGTGACACGCGGCGGCCCTGGGGGGGGGTGGCTACGCGCGGCTGACGTCGTAGACGCCCGGCACGTCCCGCATCGCCCGCATCAGGGCGGGCAGGCCGGTCGCGTCGGGCAGCTGGAGGGTGTACGTGTGCCGGACCCGCTGCTCGACCGGGGGCTCCACGGTCGCGGAGACGACCTCGACGCCTTGCCGGGCGATGGCCTCGGTCAGGTCGGCCAGCAGATGGGGGCGGCCGAACGATTCAGCGAGCAGGGTGACCCGGCAGTCGGCGGTGGCCCGCCAGTGCACGGCGACCGAGGTGCGCCCCACGGCCCGCATCTGGGCGACGGCCGCGCAGTGGATGCGGTGCACGGTGACGGCCCCGCCGCGGACCACGAACCCGGCGACCGCGTCCGGCGGCACCGGCGTGCAGCACCCGGCGAGCCGTACGGGTGCGTCCGGCAGGTCGGCGACCGCGTTGGCGCCGCCGCCGCGGGCGCCGACCACCGACAGGGGTGCGCGCGCGGCGGAGGTGGTGGACATGGCCCGGTCGGGGTGGGCTTCGAGCCAGCTGCCGATGGCGATGCGGGCGGCCGGGGTCTTCGCGTGGTCCAGCCATTCGGCGGCCGGGCCGGAGGAGGCGTCCTGCGCGAGCAGCAGCTGCACGGTGTCGCCGTCGGAGAGCGGGGAGGAGAGGGAGGTGAGGCGCCCGTTGACCCGGGCGCCGATACAGCCGTGGGCCGCCTCGCCGTGCTGCGCGTAGGCGGCGTCGATACAGCTGGCCCCGGCCGGCAGGCCCAGCGTTCCGCCGTCCGCGCGGAAGACGGTGATCTCGCGGTCCTGGGCCAGCTCCGCGCGGAGCACGCTCCAGAAGGTGTCGGGGTCGGGCGCGGACTGCTGCCAGTCGAGCAGCCGGGACAGCCAGCCGGGCCGCGTCGGGTCCACTCGCTCCTCGTCGCATTCGGCGGCGTCCGCCGAGGCGGTGGTGTACGGGTTGCCGAGGGCCACGACGCCCGCCTCCGCGACGCGGTGCATCTGCCGGGTCCGCACGATGACCTCGGCGACGTAGCCCTCGGGTGTGGCGACGGCGGTGTGCAGCGACTGGTAGAGGTTGAACTTCGGGGCGGCGATGAAGTCCTTGAACTCCGAGACGACCGGGGTGAAGCAGGTGTGCAGCTCCCCCAGCACGGCGTAGCAGTCGGCGTTCTCGCCGACGAGGACGAGGACGCGCCCGAAGTCGGAACCGCGCAGTTCGCCGCGTTTGAGGGCGACGCGGTGGACGGAGACGAAGTGCCGGGGGCGCACCTGTACCTCGGCGGCGATGCCGGCCTCGCGCAGCACGGTCCGTACGGAGTCGGCGATGGCGGGCAGCGGGTCGTTCTCGCCGGCGTGGGCGGCGATGAGCGCGCGGGTGTGCTCGTACTCCTCGGGGTGCAGGATCGCGAAGACGAGGTCTTCCAGCTCGGTCTTGAGGGCCTGGACGCCGAGCCGTTCGGCGAGCGGGATGAGGACGTCGCGGGTGACCTTGGCGATGCGTGCCTGCTTCTCGGGGCGCATCACGCCGAGGGTGCGCATGTTGTGGAGCCGGTCGGCGAGTTTGATGGACATCACGCGGACGTCGTTGCCGGTGGCGACGAGCATCTTGCGGAAGGTCTCGGGTTCGGCGGCTGCGCCGTAGTCGATCTTCTCGACCTTGGTGACGCCGTCGACGATGAAGCAGACCTCGTCGCCGAACTCCTCGCGGACCTGATCGAGGGTCACGTCGGTGTCCTCCACGGTGTCGTGGAGGAGAGAGGCCGTCAGGGTGGTGGTCTCGGCGCCGAGTTCGGCGAGGATCAGGGTCACGGCGAGCGGATGTGTGATGTACGGCTCACCACTTTTTCGCATCTGGCCGCGGTGCGAGGTCTCCGCGAGCAGATAGGCGCGCCGCAAAACGGACAGATCGGCGTCCGGATGGTGGGCGCGGTGCGCTTCCGCGACGTGCCCGATGGCGTCCGGGAGCCGGTCGCGGGACGTCGGCCCGAGCAGCGCCGCGCGGCCGAGCCGGCGCAGATCGAGCCTGGTCCGGCCACGTCTGCGGAGCTCAGGGCGCACTTCGGGGTGTGCTTCGGGGTTCGTGGCCTCTGCACTCATGGGCACCTCCGGCGGCTTCGACCGGCGGTGGCGGGCATGGGGTGAGCCCTCAGGGCCGGTGCCTGATGTTACCGACCCCACCACGTGGCGCAGTCCACCTCTCGCTGAGCGTGAAACGGATCACCCATTAGAGGGAAGCTTCAGGCGAAAGCCGTTTCGGTGAGCCAGGCCGCGTCGAACTCTCCGGCGGCCACGATCACGGCCGGTCCGGTCATCTCGATCCGGCCGTCGGGGAGCTCCGTGATGACGAGCGTGCCGCCGGGGAGGTCGACGGTGTAGGTGACCGGTTCGCCGGTGACGGCCGGGTCCGCGCCGTCGCGGCGGATGGCGGCCACGGCGACGGCGCAGGCGCCGGTGCCGCAGGAGCGGGTCTCGCCGGAGCCGCGCTCGTGGACGCGCATGGCGACGTGCCGGGGGCCGCGGTCGACGACGAACTCGACGTTGACCCCCGTCGGGTAGGCGGACGCCGGGCTGAAGTCGGGGGCGTCGTACAGCTTCCCGGCGTCGTCGAGGCTCTCAACGAAGGCCACCGCGTGCGGGTTCCCCATGTTCACGTTCCGCGCGGGCCAGCTCTTGGGCCCGACGGCGACGGTGACGTCGCCCTCGGGGAGTTCGGCGCGGCCCATGGAGACGGTGACGTCGCCCGCCTTGTCGAGGTGGACGCGCTTGATGCCGCCTCGGGTGGCGACGGCGAGGTCGCCGGCCTCCACGTGGCCCGCGTACTGGAGGTAGCGGGCGAAGACGCGTACGCCGTTGCCGCACATCTCGGCGATGGAGCCGTCGCTGTTGCGGTAGTCCATGAACCACTCCGCCTCGTCGGCCAGGTGCGCCGCCTCGGGGTGCGCGGCGGACCGGACGACGTGCAGGACGCCGTCCGCGCCGATCCCGGCGCGCCGGTCGCACAGCTTCGCGACGGCGGAGGCGGGCAGCTCGATGGCGTTGTCCGGGTCCGGGACGATCACGAAGTCGTTCTCGGTGCCGTGGCCCTTGAGGAAGGGGAGGGTGGTCTGCGTCACCCGCCCATCGTACCGATCCGCTGGTCAGCGTCGCCGAGCCGTCCGCGGAGCGGTCGGCCGCGGGCGGCTAGCGGAGCCGCGCCACCCGGTACACGGCGAGTGCTACGACGACCAGCGCGACCGCCGCGTACAGCGCGGCCATCCGCCAGTCGGGGCGGCGGCCGCTCCCCCGGGCCGGGAGTCCGGGCCAGCTGTAGCCCACGCGGCGGGCGGCCATCATCCCCCAGCCGCCGGCGCAGCAGCTGATGAGGAAGCCGAGCATCGCGACCACGGCTCCGCCGTCGCCGAACTCGAAGGCCAGCGGGAACGCGAACATGAGCGAACCGGCGGTGGCGAGCACCACGATGGGGGCGATCTGCCACACGCGCAGACGGCGCTGCGGGCGCAGCTCGACCTCGACCTCGGGTCCGGCGGCGGCCCCGGCCTCCGCGGCGTTCGCGGTGTCCGGGCCGTCGGGGGTCAACCGCGCGGGACCCGTGGGCAGCCCGAGGGCGTCGGGGCCGTCCGGGGCGTCGGTCCGCTCCGGGCCATCAGGATGCTCCGGGCCGTCGGGACGCTCCGGACCGTCGGGCCGCCGCGATCCGTCGGACCCGGTCGGCCGGTCGAGAAGCGTCGGGTCCGCTTCCCGCCGGGTGTCGTCCCGCCCGGTGTCACGAGGGCCGGCCTCCATCGCCACGTGCCCTCCCCACTCGGACTCAGTACGCCGCAACTTCACTGCGGGTGACCGCACCCGCCGAAGTTTGATGATGGCACGCCCCCGGGCCCGGGACGGGCGCACGGGGCGTCCCGATGCCATCACGTGATCAGGCTGTGACCGCTCGTTCGACCAACGACTGCGCGAGTCCGGTGAGTTCCCCGCGGTCCGCGACGGCACCGCTGAGCCAGTGGACGCGCGGGTCGCGCCGGAACCAGGAGTCCTGGCGGCGGGCGAACCGCTTGGTCGCCCGAACGGTCTCGGCCCTGGCCTCGTCCTCGGTGCACTCCCCGGCGAGCGCGGCGAGCACCTGCTGGTAGCCGAGCGCCCTGGAAGCTGTGATTCCGTCACGCAGTCCGCGGGCCTCCAGCGCCCGCACCTCGTCGACGAGTCCGGCTTCCCACATCCGGTCCACCCGCAGCGCGATCCGCTCGTCGAGCTCCGGCCGGGCCACGTCGACGCCGATCTGGACGGTGTCGTAGACGGACTCGTGGCCGGGCAGGTTGGCGGTGAAGGGGCGGCCGGTGATCTCGATGACCTCCAGGGCGCGCACGATCCGGCGGCCGTTGCTGGGCAGGATCGCGGTGGCGGCGGCCGGGTCCGCTGCGGCGAGGCGGGCGTGCAGGGCGCCGGAGCCGTACAGGGCGAGCTCGGCCTCCAGCCGGCCGCGCACCTCGGGGTCGGTGCCGGGGAACTCCATGACGTCCAGGGCGCCCCGGACGTAGAGCCCGGAGCCGCCGACGAGGACGGGGGTGCGGCCCTCGGCGAGCAGTTTGTCGATCTCGGCACGGGCCAGGCGCTGGTACTCGGCCACGTTGGCGGTGTCGGTGACGTCCCAGATGTCGAGGAGGTGGTGCGGGACCCCTCCCCGTTCCTCGGTCGTCAGCTTGGCGGTGCCGATGTCCATCCCCCGGTACAGCTGCATGGAGTCGGCGTTGACGACTTCGCCGTCGAAATGACGGGCCAGGGCGACGCCCAGGTCGGACTTTCCCGCCGCGGTGGGACCGACGACGGCGATGACCCGCTGGGCGGGGGCTGCTTTCCTCACCGCCCCAGTCTCGCAGCCCCCGGTCAAGACACGGCCATGTACCCGATCGAGCTACGTGACGGAGTGGGGGCGGGGTCGTTGCCCTGGCGAGGTCCGGCCCGGTGGAGGCCCCTGCGGCCAAGGCGGAACTCCACTCACACGAGTAACGTTATAGGAGGAGACATGGGCGTTTTTGATCGGCTTTTTCGCCGTAAGGACCAGGTTGTGACCGAGGAGGTCGCCGCCGAGACCCCGACGGCGGGATCCGGTGCGGCCGAGGAGACGGAGACCGAGGCCGGGGCGGCTGCCGCGACGGCACCCGCGGCGGAAGCCGTGGAGATCCCGAAGCAGCAGTCGGCCGAGCTGGCCGCGGACAGCGGAGCCGACGAGAGCGCCCGTACGTAGCGACCGCCAACGGAAGGTGACCCATGGGCCTGCTGGACAATCTGAAGGCCAAGCTCGCGCCGGCGAAGGACAAGGTCGGCAACCTCGCCCAGAAGAACGAGGGCAAGATCACCGAGGGTCTGGACAAGGTGGCCAAGGCCGTGGACTCGAAGACCCACGGCAAGTACAGCGACCGGATCACGAGCGGGACGGGCAAGGCGAAGGACGCCCTGGGCAAGATCGCGCACAAGGACGCTCCCGGCGGCGGACCGACGCCGCCGACGGCTTCCTGACGCGGTACTCAGAAAGGGGCGCGGCACCGGTGAAGGCCGGTCCCGCGCCCCTTCCTCGTACGCGGCTTCCTCCTACGCGGCGCCTACGGGTTTCAGGACCAGGCGGCGACGAAGTAGCCCACGCCGTACGGCGCGTCCTCGTACAGCAGCCGTCCGTCGAGGCCCGCGCCCTCGGCGGCGCCGGCCAGCACCTGCCAGGGGGCCCGGCCGGCGGCCTGGAGCTCGGCGGCGAGGCCGGTGTCGAGGGCGGCGAGCGCGGCCACGTCGGCCGTGCCGAGGGCGTGGGCGGCGGCCGCGTCGAAGGCGGCGGCGCGCTCGTCGAGGTAGCCGGGGGCCTTCAGGGTCCGCTTGGCGCTGCCGTCACCCATCACGAGCAGGGCGACCCGCTCGTCCCGTGCGGCGAGCTCCCGGCCGGTCTCCAGGCAGCGCGCGGTGTCCATCGGCCCGGCGATCCCGAGCCCCTCGACGGGGGCCGCGCCCCACCGCGCGTGGCGCAGCAGCCAGGCGCCGACGGCGAGCGAGGCCGGCAGCACGCGCGGCCCCTCCTCGCCGTCCCCGAGCTGTACGTCGGCCTCGACCCCGAAGCCGCGGAAGCTGCCGCGGGAGCCCTGGGGGTAGGGGCCGCCGTGGTCCGGGTCGGCGGCCCCGACGACGACGAGCAGGTCGGGCCGGGACGCGGCGAGCACCGCCAGCGCGTCGGAGCAGGCGGTACGGGCGTCGCCGAGTTCGGCGGCGGCCCCCGCGGCGACCTCCGGTACGAGCAGCGGCGGAGCGGGGCAGACGGCAGCGGCTACGAGCATGATCCGCAGCCTATCGCCAAGCGCGGCCCGGCCGGCGGGCACGCGCATGCGGGGTGCGGGTCCAGTGCCGACGCGGGTTCAAGGCCTGGGGCTCCGCCCCAGACCCCGCGCCTCAAACGCCGGCGGGGCTGGAACCGGGCGCCGCGCAGCCGGAGGTGGCGGCCGGGAGGGGGGCCGGGACGCCCAGCGTCGGGATGCCGAGCATGACGCCCGCCGGCTGGGCCGGGGCGGCGTTGCGCTTCTCCCAGGCGTCGCCGGCGCGGGTGCGGCGCACGGCCGTGGTCGGGCCCTCGGCCAGCAGGTGGTGGGGGGCCGCGTAGGTGATGTCCACGGTGACCACGTCGCCCGGTCGGACCTCCGCCTCCGGCTTCGTGAAGTGCACCAGGCGGTTGTCGGGGGCGCGGCCGGACAGCCGGTGCGTGGCGCCGTCCTTGCGGCCCTCGCCCTCCGCGACCATCACCTCGAGGGTGCGGCCGACCTGCTTCTTGTTCTCCTCCCAGGAGATCTCCTCCTGGAGGGCGACCAGGCGCATGTAGCGGTCCTGCACGACCTCCTTGGGGATCTGCCCGTCCATGTCGGCGGCGGGGGTGCCGGGCCGCTTGGAGTACTGGAAGGTGAACGCGTTCGCGAAGCGGGCCTCGCGCACGACGTGCATCGTCTGCTGGAAGTCCTCCTCCGTCTCACCGGGGAAGCCGATGATGATGTCGGTGGAGATCGCGGCGTGCGGGATCGCGGCGCGGACCTTCTCGATGATGCCGAGGAAACGCTCCTGCCGGTACGAGCGGCGCATCGCCTTGAGGATCGGGTCCGAGCCGGACTGCAGCGGCATGTGCAGCTGCGGCATCACGTTCGGGGTCTCGGCCATCGCGGCGATCACGTCGTCCGTGAAGTCGCGCGGGTGCGGGGAGGTGAAGCGGACCCGCTCCAGGCCCTCGATCTGCCCGCAGGCGCGCAGCAGCTTGCTGAACGCCTCGCGGTCGCCGAGGTCGGAGCCGTACGCGTTCACGTTCTGGCCGAGCAGGGTGATCTCGGAGACGCCCTCGGCGACCAGGGCCTCCACCTCGGCGAGGATGTCGCCGGGACGGCGGTCCTCCTCCTTGCCGCGCAGCGCCGGGACGATGCAGAAGGTGCAGGTGTTGTTGCAGCCGACGGAGATCGAGACCCAGGCGGCGTAGGCGGACTCGCGGCGGGTCGGGAGCGTGGAGGGGAAGGCCTCCAGCGACTCGGCGATCTCGACCTGGGCCTCTTCCTGGATGCGGGCGCGCTCCAGCAGCACGGGGAGCTTGCCGATGTTGTGCGTACCGAAGACGACGTCGACCCAGGGGGCCTTCTTGACGATCGTGTCGCGGTCCTTCTGCGCGAGGCAGCCGCCGACGGCGATCTGCATGCCGGGGCGCTTCGTCTTCATCGGGGCGAGGCGGCCGAGGTTGCCGTACAGCTTGTTGTCGGCGTTCTCGCGGACCGCGCAGGTGTTGAAGACGACGACGTCGGCGTCGCCGTCGGAGCCCTCGGGCGCCCGGACGTAGCCGGCGTCCTCCAGCAGACCGGAAAGCCGCTCGGAGTCGTGCACGTTCATCTGGCACCCGTAGGTGCGCACCTCGTAGCTTCGCTTCACGTCCACTGCCTGGCTCCGGTCGCTGCTGGTCATGCAACAAGGGTAGGCGGTACCCGGGAGCCCTCCGGTCCCCCGTGCAGCCTGCCCGCGGGGAGGCGGCGCCCGAAGCAGACGAGCAGCAGGTCCTGGGCGTCGGCGTACAGGGGCGTTCCTGCGCCGTAGGACCAGTCGAGGTCGTCCGCGCGCAGGGTGGTGCCGGTCAGGTCCACGCCGAAGAAGCGCAGGCCCCGGGGGGTGACCGCGTCCAGCAGGAGGCGCAGGCGGTCCTCGGGGACGCGGCGGGGGTGGCCGAGGGCGAGGGTGATGTCGAGGCCGTGGACCACGTCGTGGGCGAGGCCGCCGGTGGGGCCGGCGGCGGGGGGCTTCCAGGGGTGGCCGGCGTTCTCCCGCAGCAGTGCGGCGAGCTCGCGCGGGGTGAAGGCCGCGGCGTCGCGGCGGGCGGTGCGGTCGGTCATCCGGTGCGGGTTCCCGCGGGCCCGCAGCAGCTCGGCGGCGAAGCCGGCGGGCGAGGTGCGGAATCCCAGCGACATGTGGGCGGCGACCTCGCGCACGCGCCAGCCCGCGCAGAGCGAGGGGGCGTCCCACTGGGCCGGGCTGAGGCTGTCGAGCACGTCGGCCAGCTCGCGGCGTTCGGCGGCGGTGGCGGCGGCGATCGCGGTCTTGGCGGTGGAGTCGGATCGGCTCATGGGTTCAGGGTCGGCGCCACCGTGCCCATAAGTCCAAGAACGGGTTCTTCTACGATCGAGAAGGGGTGGTTATGGAGCTGGCTCAGCTGCGGTACTTCGTGGCGGTGGTGGAGGAAGGCGGCTTCACGCGGGCCGCGTCGCGGCTCCACGTGTCCCAGCCCGGCGTGAGCGCCCAGGTCAAGCAGTTGGAGCGGGAGCTCGGACAGCGGCTGCTCGACAGGTCCGGGCGGCGGGTCACGCCGACGGAGGCGGGCGAGGCGGTGCTGTCGTACGCGCGGGCGGCGCTGGCGGCGGTGGAGGGGATCCGGCGGACGGCCGACGAGTTCTCCGGGCTGCTGCGGGGACGCGTGTCCCTCGGGCTGGTCCCGGGGGTGGCCGCCGGCCTGGTGGAGGTGCTCGGGGACTTCCACGACGCGTATCCGCGGGTGGAGATCACCCTGGCCGAGGACACCTCCGAGCGGATGCTGGCCGCGCTGCTGCGCGGGGAGCTGGACCTGGCGGTGGTGGGCCTCGGCGGGGAGCCGCCGCCGGGGGTCTCCTGCCAGGTGGTGGTCGAGGAGCCGCTGGTGGCGGCGGTCGGGGCGGACGACCCGCTGGCCGCGGCCGCCGCGGACGGCCGGATCGCGCTGGCGGCGCTGCGCGACCGGGCGCTGATCAGCCTGCCGCGCGGGACCGGACTGCGCGGGGTGCTGGATCGGGCGTGCGCGCGGGCGGGGTTCGCCCCGCGGGTGGACTTCGAGGCGGCCTCCCCCGCCGTGCTGGTCCGGCTGGCCGCCCGGGGGCTGGGCGTGGCGGTGGTGCCGGCGGGCGCGGCGCCGGAAGCGGACTCCGGGCTGCGCGCGCTGCGGATCACCGAGCCGGAGCTGACCGGGCGGGTCGCCCTGGCGTGGCGCACGACCGGCCCGCCGGCCCCGGCGGCCCTGCGCCTCCTGTCCCTGCTGCGCGAAACCCTGTCCCGCGGCCCGGCTGGCCCACCGGCCGCAGGCCCGGGAGCGGCCGTTTCGTGACAGGACGGCGGGTCGGTGGCAGGATCGCCCGCATGCCTCTCGTACCGCCCCGGATCAGCAGGCGCCGTGCCCTGCGGGCCCTGGTGGCCGTGTTCGCCGTGCTCGGGGCCCTGCTGTGGTGGCTGCGGCCCTTCGGGGAGCCCGAGCTCAAGGGCGCGCTGACCTTCAGCACCGGGGTACGGACCGGGGTCTACCACCGCTACGGGGAGCTGCTGGAGAAGGAGCTCAAGCGGGACATGCCCGGGGTGAAGGTGCGCCTGGATCCCAGCGAGGGCTCGCAGCAGAACCTCGCGCGGGTGGCCGCCGGCCAGGCCGACTTCACGGTGGCGACGGCCGACGCGGTCGCCAAGTACCGGCTCGACGGGAAGCCCGGTGCGACCCATCTGCGCGGGTGCGCCCGGCTCTACGACGACTACGTGCAGCTGGTGGTGCCGGCCGGGTCCCCGGTGCAGTCGGCGCGGGACCTGCGCGGCAAGAGGGTCGCGGTCGGCCAGCCCGGATCCGGTGTGCGGCTGATCTCGGAGCGGCTGCTGGCGGCGGCCAAGCTGGATCCGTCCCGCGACCTCACCACCGTGGCCATCGGCATCGACACCATGCCGGCCGAGCTGGAGGCGGGCCGGATCGACGCCTTCTTCTGGTCCGGCGGCCTGCCGACCACCGCGGTGCACAAGCTGTCGCAGCGGTTCGACATCCGGCTCGTACAGCTCGGCGACCTGGTGGAGCAGCTGCAGGGCAGCGGCAGCCCGGCACGCTACTACCGGGCGGCGGTGATGCCGCAGGACGCGTACACGCTGGCGCGGAACACCAGCGCGGTGGCGACCGTGGCCGTGCCGAACCTGCTGGTGACCACGGAGGAGGTCGACCCCGAGCTGGCGGAGCAGTTCACCCGGACGGTGATCCGCAGCCGGGACGAGATCGGGCGCGAGGTGCACGCGGCGCAGCTGGTGGACCTCCGGACGGCGATCTACACCGATCCGCTGGACCTGCACGAGGGCGCACGGCTCTACTACCGGTCGGTCAAGCCGTAGGACTCCGTCCTCAGGACGGCAGCAGCATCGTCGCCGCCGCGGCCGCGCCGATCAGGCCCGCGTGGGTGCGGAGGGCGGCCGGGACCACCTGGAGGTCACGGACGAAGGACAGGGTCGCGTACGAGGCCAGGTGGCGCCGGATCGGCTCGAAGAGGGTGTCTCCGCTGGCGGCGACCCCGCCCCCGATGACCGCGATGTCGGTCTCCACCAGCGTGGCGGTGGCCGCGATGGCGGCGGCCAGGGCGCGCCCCGCGCGGTCGAAGGCCGCCAGCGCCACCGGGTCGCCGGCTTCCGCGGCGGCAGCCACTCCCGCCGCGGAGGCGTCGTCCGCCGGGGTCCAGCCCTGGGCCAGGGCCCAGCGGGCGATGGCCGTGCCGGAGGCGATCGACTCGACGCAGCCGTGGCCGCCGCACGCGCACGGTTCCCCGTCGAAGGCCACGCTGATGTGGCCGATGTGGCCCGCGTTGCCCGTGGGGCCGGGGTGGAGCTGGTTGTTCAGGACGAGGCCGCCGCCCACACCCGTGGAGACCACCATGCACAGGGCGTTCGCGTGTCCCCGGGCCGCGCCCAGCCAGTGCTCGGCCGCGGTCATCGCGACGCCGTCCCCGGCCAGCACGGTCGGCAGCCCGGCCCCGCGCGCCGCGAGTTCCGCCTCGACCCGCGCCTGGACGGGGAACTCCCGCCACGCGCCGATGTTGACCGGGCTGACGGTCCCCCGAGAGGCGTCCACGGGGCCGGCGCTGCCGATCCCGCAGCGGACCGCCGAGGACCACAGGGGCGAGTCGGAGAGCTCCGCCACGACCTCGGTCACCGCCGCCATGACGCCGTCCGCGTCCACCCCGCTCGGGGTCGGGCGGCGGGTCGTGGCCGTCATGGTGCCGTCGGGGTGCACGAGCGCGCCGGCGATCTTCGTGCCGCCGATGTCGATGGCCACCGTCAGTCCGGAGGCCGCCGCGGCGGCTCGCGGTGCGGGGAAGGGGGCGGTGGGGGTGATCACGGTGGCGGCTCCAGGAAGGGGTCAGGATTCAGTATGCGCCGGGGGCGGCGGGGGCGGCGGTGGCCTGCGGCTCCCGTTCGCCCTCCCTCGGCGGCATGCCCGACGGCGGCCGCTCAGGCCGCGTGCGGGTCGGTGCGCGGGACGCTGACCGTCACCCGCAGCCCGTGCGGCGGGTTCGTCTCGTACGAGAGGGTCCCGCCGCCCGCGGCGAGCATGGCGCGGGAGATGGACAGGCCGAGCCCGGAACCCTTGATGTTCTGGTGGCGGCCGCTGCGCCAGAACCGGTCGCCGACGCGGAGCAGCTCCTCCTCGGTCAGGCCCGGCCCGCGGTCGGCGACGACGACCTGGACCGTGCTCCCTTCCGCGGAGACCGAGACCTCGACTTCCTCCCCTGCGGGGGTGAACTTGAGGGCGTTGTCGATGACGGCGTCGAGGGCGCTGGACAGGGCGACGGGATCCGCCCAGCCGGTGACGGCGCTGCGGCCCGTCCCGGTGAGCCGCACGCCCTTCTCCTCGGCGTACGGGCGCCACGCGGCCACCCGTTCGGCGGCGAGGGCGCCGATGTCGGTGAGGCTGATCTCGGCCGTGGCGTGCTCGGCCAGCGCCAGGTCGAGCAGGTCGTCCAGGACCCGGGTCAGCCGCTTGCCCTCGGCGCGCACGGAGGCGATCTCCTCGTTCCCCTCGGGGAGTTCGAGGGCGAGCAGCTCGATCCGCAGGAGCAGCGCCGCGAGCGGGTTGCGCAGCTGGTGGGAGGCGTCGGCGACGAACGCCCGCTGCTGCTCCAGCACCTCTTCGACGTTGTCCGCCATCTCGTTGAACGAACGGGCCAGGCGCTGGAGTTCCGGCGGCCCGCCGGCCGCGGCGACCCTGGAGTGCATCCGCCCGGTGGCGATGCCGTGGGCGGCCGCGTCCAGGGTCCCCACGGGCTTGAGGACCCAGCTGGTGAGCCGCAGCGCGGCGCCGAAGGCGACCAGCATGGCGGCGGCGAGCCCGGCCGCGATGAGCAGCCAGCCCCGCAGGATCCGGCCGCGCATCTGGCCGGTGGGCGATTCGGTGGCGACGACGGCGACCACGTCCCCGTCGAGTACGACCGGGGAGGCGACGAGCAGCTTCCCGTTGGTCTGCCAGGGCCACACCTGCGGCGGGTCGTGGCTGCGCCGCCCGGCCAGCGCCTGCTTGAAGGCTTCGCGGCCCACGCCCTCCGCGGGAAGCTGCCACCAGCCGGGGGCCCGGGCCATCGCGTTGTCGTCACGGTAGAAGATGCCGACGCGGATGCCGTAGAGCTCCTGGTAGCGGGCCAGTTCGAGCTGGAGGGTGTCGCGGCGCTCGTCGGCGCCGGTGGCCCCGGAGCCTTCGGCGTCGATGACGAACTGGGCGAGGGCGGCGAAGCGGGCGCTGTCGTCGATCCGGTCGACGACCACCCGCTGCTGCTGCGCGGCGGCCAGGCTCGCCGCGAGCGGCAGGCCGAGCGCGAGCAGGACGCCCGCCATGAGGATGACGAGCAGCGGGAGCAGCCGGGCGCGCACGCGGAGGTCCCGCTAGGGAGCGGCCGGGGTGACGAGCCGGTAGCCCACCCCGCGGACGGTCTCGATGAGTGCGGGCATGCGCAGCTTGGAGCGCAGCGAGGCCACGTGGACCTCCAGGGTGCGCCCGGTCCCCTCCCAGCTGGTGCGCCACACCTCGCTGATGATCTGCTCGCGGCGGAAGACGACCCCGGGCCGCTGGGCGAGCAGGGCCAGCAGGTCGAACTCCTTGCGGGTGAGCGGCACATCGGTGCCGTCCACGCTGACCCGGCGGGTGGGCAGCTCGATGCTGACGGGGCCGAGGCGGACGAGCCCGGGCGTGCCGGTGGCGGCCTCCTCGGAGGTACCGGTGCGCCGGGCGACGGCGTGGATGCGGGCGAGCAGTTCGCCGGTGTCGTACGGCTTGACCACGTAGTCGTCGGCGCCCATGTTCAGGCCGTGGATGCGGGAGCGCACGTCGGCCCGCGCGGTGACCATGATGACGGGCGTGGAGGTGCGCTTGCGGATCTTGCCGCAGACCTCGTAGCCGTCCTGGTCGGGCAGGCCGAGGTCGAGCAAGATGACCCCGTAGGGAGGGGCGCAGGGCTGTGCTCCGGCGGGCAGCAGCGCCTGCAGGGCCTCCTCGCCGCTGCGGGCGTGGGTGACCTGGAAGCCGTGCCGGGCGAGGATCGCGGACAGGGCGGCGGCGACGTGGTCGTCGTCCTCGACGAGCAGCAGCCTCATGTCGTCCCCCTCTCCGTTCTTCTCGTTTCCCGGATCGCGGCGCGCACCACGTTCCCCGTGTGCACGTCCTGTGCACGTTGCGTGAGCGTCCCGTACGCGCGCCCCGCGCGGTCTCACGCAAGGCCACCATGCATCCACGCGGATGCGGAGTCCCACGTCAAGCGGGTTCCGCTCCGGCGCGGCTTCCGTTACCCACCCGGTACGAGCACATTGTGGGCCACGCCGGATCGGCACACGGAGCGTATCCGGGCGAGGCCGGATCGTTATGCTCAATTCTCCCTCAGATGTGATGACGGTGTGCGCGGGACGTCACTACTGTCCTCCCAACCGAGGAGGACGGAGCAAGAAGCCGATGAGCGGAGTATCAGTGACCAAGGACGTGCAGGACGCGGCCGGTGCCGCGGACGACCTGGTCGTACTGAGCAACGTCAACAAGCACTTCGGCGCGCTGCACGTGCTTCAGGACATCGATCTGAGCATTGCCCGCGGTGAGGTCGTCGTCGTGATCGGTCCCTCGGGATCGGGCAAGTCCACGCTGTGCCGGACCATCAACCGCCTGGAGACGATCGACTCGGGCACCATCACCCTCGACGGCAGGGAACTGCCCTCCGAGGGCAGGGAACTGGCCCGGCTGCGCGCCGACGTCGGCATGGTGTTCCAGTCGTTCAACCTCTTCGCGCACAAGACGGTGCTGCAGAACGTGATGCTCGGTCAGCTCAAGGTCCGCAAGACGGACAAGGCCGCGGCCGAGCAGAAGGCCCGGGCCCTGCTGGACCGCGTGGGCGTCGGCACGCAGGCCGACAAGTACCCGGCGCAGCTCTCCGGCGGCCAGCAGCAGCGTGTGGCGATCGCCCGCGCGCTGGCCATGGAGCCGAAGGTGATGCTGTTCGACGAGCCGACCTCGGCGCTCGACCCGGAGATGATCAACGAGGTGCTGGAGGTCATGCAGCAGCTCGCCCGGGACGGCATGACGATGGTCGTCGTCACGCACGAGATGGGCTTCGCCCGCTCCGCGGCCAACCGGGTCGTCTTCATGGCGGACGGAAAGATCGTCGAAGAGGCCGCGCCCGAGCAGTTCTTCAGCAACCCGCGCAGCGACCGGGCCAAGGACTTCCTGTCCAAGATCCTGCACCACTGAGGGTCTTGTCTGGTAGTCATCCCTAGGCGGATCACTACCGGATCGGATCCTGACCGGCCGTGCATGCGCCGTACGCGTCGCTCGTCGTTCAACAACGTCTCATCCGAGGGAAGTTCACATGAAGATCTCCAAGGCCGTTGCGGCCGCGGCCGCCGCCGTCGCACTCGCCCTGACCGCGACCGCCTGTGGCGGCAGCAACGACAAGGCCGCCAGCGACGGCGGCGCGTCCGGTGACACCAAGAAGGACAAGGTCGTCATCGGCATCAAGTTCGACCAGCCGGGTCTGGGCCTCAAGACCCCGGACGGCAAGTACACGGGCTTCGACGTCGACGTCGCGACCTACGTCGCCAAGGAGCTCGGCTACCAGCCCGACCAGATCGAGTTCAAGCAGGCCATCAGCGCCGAGCGCGAGAACCTGATCTCCAACGGCGACGTGAAGTTCGTCGTCGCGACGTACTCGATCAACGACAAGCGCAAGGAGAAGGTCGACTTCGCCGGCCCGTACTTCCTCGCGCACCAGGACCTGCTCGTCCGTGCCGACGACACGTCCATCACCAAGGTCGAGGACCTGAACAAGAAGAAGCTCTGCTCGGTCACCGGCTCCACGTCGGCGCAGAACGTCAAGAAGAACCTGGCCCCCGAGGCCGACCTGCTGGAGCAGGGCGGCTACTCCGAGTGCCTGACCGGCCTGGAGAACAAGGCCGTCGACGCCCTGACCACGGACAACTCGATCCTGGCCGGCTACGCCGCGCAGGAGAAGAACAAGGGCAAGTTCAAGCTCGTCGGCCTGAGCATGAGCAACGAGAACTACGGCATCGGTCTGAAGAAGGGCGACAAGGAGCTCCAGACCAAGATCAACGCCGCGCTCAAGAAGATGGTCGAGGACGGCAGCTGGCAGAAGGCCGTGGACAAGAACCTCGGCCCGGCCAACTACAAGAACGAGCCTGCCCCGCAGATCACCGAAGGCAGCTGATTCCTCGGTGAGGAGCGTCGCCGCCCGCCTGCCGTGGGCGGCGGCGCACCTCACCGGCCATCCTGGGGAGAGCGCAGGGCATCGTGTTCGATTTTCTTGATTCCGGGCAATACGACGTGCTCGGAGCCTTCTGGGTGACGGTTCAGCTCACCCTCTACTCCGCGGCCGGATCCCTGATCTGGGGCACCATCCTGGCCGGGATGCGGGTCAGCCCGGTCCCGCTGCTGCGGGCCTTCGGCACCGCGTACGTCAACCTGGTGCGCAACACCCCGCTGACGCTGCTGATCATCGGCTGCTCGCTGGGCCTCAGCCAGACCCTCGGCATCAATCTGGGCGGCGACACGTTCAAGGAGACCGGTTTCCGGCTCGCGGTCCTCGGACTGATCGCCTACACCGGCACCTTCGTCTGCGAGGCCCTGCGCTCCGGCATCAACACCGTGCCCGTCGGCCAGGCCGAGGCGGCCCGCGCACTGGGGCTGGGCTTCTTCCAGGTGCTCACCCTGATCGTGCTCCCCCAGGCCTTCCGGGCGGTCGTCGCACCGCTCGCCAACGTATTGATCGCGCTCACCAAGAACACCACGGTGGCGGCGACCATCGGCGTGGCCGAGGCGGCCCTGCTGATGAAGGAAATGCTCGAGAACGAGGCGCAGGCGACCTTCGCCGTCTTCGCGGTCTTCGCCCTCGGTTTCGTCCTGCTGACCCTGCCCACCGGTCTTCTGCTGGGCTGGGTCGCCAAGCGAGTGGCGGTGAAGCGATGAGCTCCGTGCTGTACGACACCCCTGGCCCCAAGGCCAAGGCGCGCAACTGGATCTACAGCGGGATCTTCGTCGTGCTGTTCGGGCTCGTCCTGTGGTGGGCGTTGTCCCTCATGGGCGAGAAGGGCCAGCTCGACGCCGACAAGTGGTCCCCCTTCGTCACCGACAGCCAGGTCTGGACCACGTACCTGCTCCCCGGTCTGGCGGAGACCCTCAAGGCCGGCGCGCTCGCCATGGTGATCGCCCTTCCGCTGGGCGCGCTGCTGGGCATCGGCAGGCTGTCCGACCACGCCTGGGTGCGGGGTCCGGTCGGCGCGTGGGTCGAGTTCTTCCGCGCCATCCCGGTGCTGATGCTGATGCTGTTCGGCAACGCGCTGATGGCGCCGCGGTTCCTGGACGTCCCCTCCGACACCCGGCCCTTCTGGGCCGTGGTCACGGGCCTGGTCCTGTACAACTCGGCCGTCATCGCCGAGATCGTCCGGGCGGGCGTGCTATCCCTGCCCCACGGCCAGAGCGACGCCGCCAAGGCGATCGGCATGCGCAAGGGCCAGACCATGTTCTACGTGCTGATCCCGCAGGCCGTCACGGCGATGCTGCCGGCGCTGGTCAGCCAGCTCGTGGTGATCCTCAAGGACACCGCCCTCGGCGGCGCCCTGCTCGGCTTCGCGGAACTGCTCTCCACGAACCGGCAGATCTCCGCGAACTACAGCAACACCATCGCCACCCTCGTGGTGATCGCCCTGATCTACATCGTGGTCAACTTCGCCCTCACCACCTTCGCCTCCTGGCTGGAGGGCCGGCTGCGGAAGTCGAAGAAGGGCACCGGCGCGGTGGTCGGCGTGGCCGAAGTCGACGACCTGGCCACCGGCGCGAACAGCGCGGGCGTCTAAACGGCCACCCCCGGTCCGTGACCCCCGGAGGCCTGACGTACGGTCAGCCATAGTGCGTATCCCGTGTGGTGCGGCGGAACCCTTCCGCCGCACCACACGGCGTTGCCGCGACCGGCGTCACTTGACGCAGGCACCTCCAGTGGGTTGCATACGTTCTGTGATCACATACCGGACACCGGGAGCCACATCATGGACCCGGTGATCGTCGTCGGCGCGGGCCCCGTCGGGCTGTCCCTGGCCCTCGCCCTGGCCGGCCAGGGCGTACCCTCCGTCGTGCTCGACGAAGGGCCCGGCAAGGAGGAGGTCCGCCCGGCCCGCACCGTCGTCCTGCACGCCGACACGGCCGCCATGGCCCACCGGCTGGGCTGTACGACGCTGCGCGACGAGGGGGCGTACTTCGCCGCCTGGCGCACCATGCGCCGCGGCCGTGACACACACCGCGTCACCTTCGAGGACCACCCGGCGCCCCTGCACGTGCCGCAGCACGCCCTGACGCGCGGACTGCGCGACTCCGCCGCCGCGCACCCTCTCGTCCAGCTCGTCACGGACAGCAAGCTGGACTCCCTGGAGCAGGACGAGCGGGGGGTCACCGCGCACACCCGGGGCGCCGAGACCACGTGGTGGCGCGGGAGTTACCTGGTGGGCTGCGACGGCGCCCGCTCCACCGTCCGCAAGCTCCTCGGCATCCGCTTCCCCGGCCGCACCGCCGTGGAACGGCACGCCGTGGCCGCGCTGCGCACCGAACTGCCCTGGCCCGGCGAGGCCTTGCTGCACCGCAACCCGCCCTCCGGACCCGCCGAGGTCACCTCCCGGCCGCTGGCCGACGGGGTGTGGCGGCTGGACTGGCTGCTCCCGGCCCGCGGCGAACTCGTCACCCCGGACGCGCTCGTGACCCTGGTCCGGGACACGCTCGCCGTGTGGTGCGGGGGCACGACTCCCCCGTACGACCTCCTCGACACCGGCGTGCACACCCTGCACCACCGCCTCGCCCGGCGCTGGCGCGACGGCCGCGCCTTCCTCGCCGGGGACGCCGCGCACCTGCTGGGCGCGCTCGGCACCCAGGGCGTCGAGGAGGGGCTGCGGGACGCCGAGAACCTGGCCTGGAAGCTGTCCCTGGCCTGGCACCAGGGTGCCTCCGAGGCCCTGCTCGACAGCTACGAGGGCGAGCGGCGCACCGCGGTCGCGGCCCGGCTGCGCGCCGCCGACCAGGCGATGCCCACGCTGCGGGCGGGCGGCGCGCTGCGCACCTACCTGCCCGGAGCCGCGCGTTCCGCCGAAACCCTGCTCACCGACGGCCACCTGGGGCGGGGACCGCTGGGCGCGGAGCCGGCGTACGCCCCGCCGATGGCCGTACGGGAGGTCCCGACGGCCACGGAGCCGGGCGGCTCCGTGGCGAACGTGCCGGTGACCGCGCCCGACGGGTCGACGGTTCCGCTGCGCGACCTGCTGGGGCAGGGCAGGCTGCTGGTGGTCCTGGTCGCCCCGGGCACCGGGGTCTGGGACCGCCGCCACTGGCTGGGGGCCGGTCTGATGCCCCGGCTCGCGGCGGCCGTGAGCGCCCTGCCGGTCCGCACCGACCTCGTGGTCGCGGACGGCTACCCGGGGGCGCCGGCGCACACCGTGCTCCTCGTACGACCGGACGGGCACCTGGCCGCGACCTTCGCGGGGGTCCGCCCGGCGGAGCTGTACGAGGCGGCGGACACGGTCCGGGCGGGCGCGCCCGCGGCGCGGATCGCGCCTCCCGCCGCACCGGCCCCCTCCACGACACCGACCGCGGTGATCGATTGACCGTTTCCGGGCCTCCGTGGTTCACTCGCGGAATGACCGGCAACGACGTACGCCTGTGGCGGAGGGTCCATATGGACCTGCTCCGCTACGCGGGCTGCGTGTGTCGCCCTTCCTGCTGATTCGCCCTTACTCCCCTGCGCGCCCCGTGCCGTCCACCGGCCTGCGTGCACCTCCGCGAACCCAGGAACGGTCAACCTCCATGTCTGCACCCGCGTTCTCCCCTGCCCGCACCGCCGTGGCGGGCCCCACGGCCGCCGAGCTCCTCGCCTTCGCCTTCCGCACCGCGGCCGACCCCGAGGTCGTCGCCTCGCTCCCCCTCGACCCCGAGGGCCGCACCTGGGTCCGGCTGGAGGGGCCGGGCGGCAGCGAGGCCTGGCTGATCGGCTGGCCGCCGGGCACCGGCACCGGCTGGCACGACCACGCCGAATCCCGGGGCGCGTTCGCCACCGCCCGGGGCCGGCTCACCGAGCACTCCCTGTCCGTACGGCTGCCCTCGGAGGGCTGGCAGTCCCTGCACCTGGCCTCCGGTGTGGACCGCAGCCGGCGGCTGGGCCCGGGCACCGGGCGGGCCTTCGGCGAGCACCACGTGCACGAGGTCCTCAACGAGTCCACGACCGAGCACGCGGTCTCCGTCCACGCGTACTACCCGCCGCTCCCGCTGATCCGCCGCTACAGCCGCAGCGGCCCGGTCCTGCACCTGGAGCACGTCGAGCGCCCGGCGGACTGGCAGTGAGCGCCCCGGTCGGCATCGACGAACTGCTGGAGCGGGTCCGCGCGGGCTACACCCGGCTCGACCCGCCGGAGGCGTACGCGGCCTCGCTGGCCGGGGCCCTGCTGGTGGACATCCGCTACCAGGCCCTGCGCGAGCGCGACGGGCTGATCCCGGGCGCGCTGGTGGTGGAGCGCAACGAACTGGAGTGGCGCCTGGACCCCCGCGGCAGCCACCGCGCGGCCGAGGCCACGAGCCACGACCTCCAGGTGGTGGTGGTCTGCAACGAGGGCTACGCGTCCAGCCTCGCGGCGGCCTCCCTCCACGCGCTTGGGCTCCGCCGGGCGACGGACCTGACGGGCGGCTTCCAGGCCTGGCGCTCGGCCGGCCTTCCGGTCGTCCGTTCTTGAGTGCGGCGCCGCCGCTGGCGGCTCCGCCCCAGACCCCGCGCCTCAAACGCCGGCGAGGCTGAAAGAACCGCCGGCGTTT